>JBIKJX010000356.1:0-2733 GCA_044360785.1 Limnohabitans sp. | reverse complement strand
GCCAAAATATTGGGTACAGCGCTCACACCACTGCCGCAATGATGGACCACGGTTTGTGGGTCGCGTCCTGCCAACAATGTTTCAAATTCTTGGCGCAGCAGTTCAGGCGATTTGAAAAATCCGTTGGCATCGATGTTTTCAGTAAAAGGCCTGTTGAGTGCGCCAGGAATGTGACCTGCCACTGGATCGATGGGTTCTACTTCGCCGCGATAACGAGCCGTACTCCTGGCATCAACCAGCGTCATTGAAGGTTGACCTACCAAGGGTGCAACTTGCGTGGTGCTCACCCAATCTCGCAGCGCTGGTTGAAGGGCAAAGTTGGAGGCTGTCTGAGCATCGTTTTGAGTGACAGACGCTTCGCCTGAAGCGATCGCACCGCCAGACGCTTCCCAAGCTTGAAGACCACCATCCAAGACGGCCACAGCGTCATGGCCTAACCATTTCAGAGTCCACCACAGACGGCCACAATAGTTGGCGCCTTGGCGGTCATACACAACAGCTTGCATGTTGTTGTTGAAGCCTAAAGTTTGTAGCCAAGCGGCCACTGCTTCACGGGTAGGCAGAGGATGCCGCCCGCCATTCAGTGCTGTCGCATCATGGGTACTCAAGTGGCGGTCAAGGTGCGCTTGCTGTGCGCCTTCAATGTGTTTTTCAGCAAACATCACATCGGCCATTTCAGGCTTCATCAAGTCAAAGCTGCAATCAAACACCATCAAGGGTTGATTGGCGGCATTTAATTCTTTGAGTTGTGCAACTGTGATGAGTGTGGTGTACATGTAATATTTCCTTGCAAATTCAATGATCTTTGGTGGGAACTTTGACCAAGCTTTTATCTCTCAGTGCTGTCGCGGCAATACCGCTGAGGACAATCAAACACATGCCCCCCCAGCCAATCAAGGGTATTTGATCGCCAAATAAAAACAGGCCAAACAAAGCAGAAAAAACAATACCAGCATATTGCAAATTGGCCACCACCATGGTGGCGCCATCGGTGTAGGCTTGGGTCATGCACCATTGCCCTAACACCGCCAGTATGCCAATGGGCAACAACCAAACGGCCGCGGGCCAATGCCACTCACTGACCCCCAAGAAAAGCATGCTGATGCCACCCGCTAGCGCTGCGCCCAAAGAAAAATAAAACACAGTGCGTTCGACAGGTTCACCCACTTTGCCCAGTGCGGCTACTTGCAAATAGGCCATGGCGGCAATCATGCCCGATGCCACGCCAATCAAGCCCGCGACCATTTGGTTTTGTTCAAACGTGGGACGCAGTGTCATGACAACGCCGACAAAACCTGCCAACACAGTGAGGGCGACTGGAAGCTGTCGTTTGGCATCTTTGATGGAACCCAAGTAAATGGTGCTGCCCACCAAAAAAGCGGCCACCCAAACACCACTCATGTAATTGAGGGTCATGGCCGTGGCAAGGGGGAGTTGGGCGATGGCATAAAACCATGCCGCCAATGAAATGACGCCTACGATGGAACGGTAAATGTGCATTTTGGCAACAGGGGTTTTGAGTGAAACCCCTCTGCGTTGGCACAACAAGGCCATGATGATCGTGCCGATGGCGCCGCGATAACAAACCAGTTCAAATGTGTTGAAGTGGGTGGCTGCAAACTTTACGCACACGCTCATGGATGAAAAAAACAGCGAGGCTAAAACCATCCAGAGCGCTTGCATTCAGATCAAATGTCCATCTTGCTGCGGTACCACTCATGAAAATGTTGCATGCCATCTTCCATGGGGCTTTGGTAGGGACCCACTTCGTTGTCGCCGCGTTGGAGGAGGGCTTTGCGACCTGCATCCATGCGCTCAGCAATTTCATCGTCTTCGATGCACGTTTCCATGTAGGCGGCTTTCTGAGCCTCTACAAATTCTCTTTCGAAGGCCACAATTTCTTCGGGGTAGTAGAACTCCACCATGTTCAGAGTCTTTTCTGGACTGATGGGGTGCAAGGTCGAAACCGTAAGAACATGCGGGTACCACTCCACCATGATGTGGGGGTAGTAGGTGAGCCAGATGGCACCAAACTCGGGCACCGTGCCTTGGCGGTATTGCATGAGTTGCTCTTGCCACCGCTTGTAAACAGGGCTTCCCGCTTTGCCCAATTTGTTGGCAATGCCCACGGTCTGAACCGAATATTCTTTTTTGAATTCCCAATTTAAATCGTCGCAAGTGACGAAGTTGCCTAAGCCTGGATGGAAAGGCTCGACGTGGTAGTCCTCAAGGTAGACCTCAATGAAGGTTTTCCAGTTGTAGTTGCATTCGTGCAACTCAACATGATCGAGCTTGAAACCCGTAAAGTCCAAAGCTGCTCTTGGGCCCATGCCCGCCAAGTCGGACGCAATGTCACGCCCATTGTCTTCAAACAACAAACCATTCCACGCTTGGAGTGGGTAGTTTTTGAGATTCAGGCACGGGTCTTGGGTAAAGTGAGGTGCACCCAACAATTGGCCTTCGGGTGAATAGGTCCATCTGTGAAGGGGGCATACGATGTTGCCGCCGGCACTGCCTTTTTGTTGGGTGTTGAGTGAGCCACGGCCTTGCAGCATGACGGCCTGTCGGTGTCTGCAAACGTTGGAAATGAGCTCAACCCCCTTGTTGGAACGCACCAAGGCGCGCCCACCTGCCTCTTGGGGCAAGGCATGGTAGTCCCCAACTTCGGGGACCGAGAGTTGATGGCCCACGTATTTGGGGCCTTGCTGAAAAATGGTTTTCAGCTCGCGCTGA
>JBIKJX010000355.1:0-2734 GCA_044360785.1 Limnohabitans sp. | reverse complement strand
GCACTGTCACTGAATTGACGTTGCTCTTCGTTCAGTAAGAAACTCATGCCAGTTTCTCCGATGCATTGGAACTGTTCATTGTTTATCCCGGTAAGCCAAGCACACGTTTGGCAATGATGTTGAGCTGGATTTCGCTGCTGCCGCCAGAAATCACATAGGTTTTTGAGAGGAGCCAAAGTCTGCAGATGTCATGCTCGTCTTTGGTGAATTCGTCGCCTTCCCAACTCATGCCGCGGTGGCCCATGAGTTGCATTAAGAGTTCGTACTTGGCCACTTCTTGTTCGGTTTGAACCAGCTTCATGATGGCGGCTGGGCCACTCACATCCATGCGCGCCAAGCCCTCTTCCTTGACGCGCTGATGGGTTAAGGAGAATGCGTGTGAGTCCATCAGCAACGATGCCAACTTGTCGCGCCAGATGGGCTCGATCAAGTTGCCATCCTCGTCGTACAAATAAGGCTTGGCAACCAGCAAGGCATCGTGCGAGGGCGCTGCACCTTCGCTGAACTTGGACATGGCGGCGCGTTCGTGCTGCAATAATTTTTTGGCCACGGTCCAGCCACCGTTCAAGGGGCCGACCAACTGATGGGCAGAGACTCTGACTTCGTCAAAGAAGACTTCGCAGAAACTGGATTTGCCACTGATCAATTCAATGGGTTTGACAGTGACACCAGGACTCTTCATGTCGATCAACAAGAAGCTGATGCCTTCTTGTTTGCGCACGGTGTTGTCGGTGCGAACCAAGGCATACATCCAATCGGCGGCATCGCCATAGGAGGTCCAAATTTTGGAACCGTTAACCACAAAGTCGCCATTGGCTTCGATGCGTGCATTGGTTTTGAGGCTGGCCAAGTCAGAGCCAGCATTGGGCTCGCTGAAGCCCTGGCACCAGCGAATTTTTCCTTGCATCATGGGCGGTAAATGCGCTTGCTTTTGCGCTTCTGTGCCAATCTCGAGCAAGACGGGCCCCAACATCCAAACGCCTAAATTGAACTGAGGTTGACGACACCCTAGCTTCAGCATTTCGCTTTCGACAATGCGTGCATGTTTGGGTGACAAGCCACCACCGCCATATTCTTTGGGCCAATCGGGTGCAAACCAACCTTTGTCGCGCATTTTTTCAAACCAAATGCGCTGGTCTTCATTTTTAAATTGAACTTTAGAGCCACCCCACACGATTTCTTCTTGGGTGATGGGCAAGCGCATGGCCGGCGGGCAATTGGCGTCTAACCAACGGCGCGTCTCCAGACGAAATTCTTCAATGTCATGCATAGTGATTCAGAGATTGACGGATGTTCAAACGCTCAATGGCTTGAGCAGGAGTTTGTGTAGACAAATCAAAACGGTAGACGCCCTCAGCGTCTAAATGACGGTGGACCAAGCCTTCATAACGCATCCAAGACAGGTGGGCGATGGTTTCACCCAAGGCCAGCATGTCATCGACCGCATTCAGTAATCGAGGAAATAAATGGCGCATGGTTTCAAAGGCCGTGCTGCTGGGCGCTTGTGCTAAAAATTGGCCAATCAACTCAAACTGATGCGCATGGTGGGCTTGCAGTTCTTGCGTGCGTGCGTGCAAGCCTCTGAACACTTGTTGGTGTGAAGGCAAGATCAGGGTGTTGGGCGCCAATGCGTCAAGGGCGACCAAGGAAGATAACCACAATTCGAGTGGATTGGCCTCGGGCTCGATGGCCGTCACCAAAACATTCGAGCTGATGCGCGGCAGGAGTTGGTCGCCTGCAATGAGAATTTGGTCGGCCGCACTGTAAAGGCAAGCGTGCTCTGGCGAATGACCTTGGCCAATTTTGACGTCCCAGCGGCGGCCACCGATGTTGATGTGATCGTGCTCGCGAAGACGAATAAAAGACCTCGGTTCTGGCGGTGAGTAGGGGTCTGCACGCATGGCCTTCCACATGCGCTCGATTCGCTCATTGGGCATGCCTGCGCGTTGATAGAAGCGCAACTGCGATGGTGGCAAAGGATCGGGTTCTGGGTGCGACAAGGCACGCAACATGTAGTACTCACCATGCGTCATGTAAAGCGGAATTTCAAACCGCTCGCACAACCATTTGGCCAAGCCAGCATGGTCGTAATGCATGTGGGTGCAAATGAGACCTTGAATGGGCAAGCTTGCCAAATGCGTGGCGGCAATGTGTTCCCAGCATTGCTTACTGGCTTGGGTGTTCAAGCCAGTGTCGACCAACATCCATCCCGTGGTGTCCTTCAACAAATACACATTGATGTGGTCGAGCGCCATGGGCATGGGCATGCGTGCCCACAAAATACCCGGTGCCACCTCAACCACCGAACCGTCACTGGCCGGCGCATCCAAGGGGTAGTCCAATTTGGCCCTGGCCGGCGCTTGCTTCATCCGACCGCCCTGAGGTTGCCGACTGCCAAGGGCAAGTAAGTTTGACGTTTGTCATCTCTGACATACAAAGGATCTGTGACCAAATCGGTGTCATAGCCCTCGCGCTGCAGGTCAACTTTGCGAAGTTTGTAATTGCCTGTCATGTCTGCTGTGGGCGTCAATCGCAAATACAAAGGTGCTGCATAGCGTGGCAAACGGCTGGTTGCCAAGGCCCAAAACTTGGCAGGATCAAACACTGTACCGGCTTGCAAGACCAAGGCGGCCATACCTGCACGACCTTCTGCGCCTGGCACTTTCACGCCATAGACCGTGATGGATTCCAAACCGGGGAAATCGCCCAAGACATCGGCCACTTCGAGGGTCGA
>JBIKJX010000354.1:0-2736 GCA_044360785.1 Limnohabitans sp. | reverse complement strand
CCTACCATTCCTCAGTTGTATGTCAAAGGTGAGTTCATTGGTGGCTCTGACATCATGATGGAAATGTACGAATCCGGTGAACTCTTGCAAGTGCTGGGCACCACCCCCAAAGAGTAATTGCACTTAAACCGTGCAACCAAGCGCTTCATGGCTGCTTGGTCATCTTGGCTTCAGTCGACCGATTGAAGCCATTTTTTTTGAGCAGCCAGAACAGCTTGTGGGTACGGCGCTTGTCCACGACTGCCGTTGTAACGACCCAAAGCTAAAAACAAATTGCCATTTTCGCGTTCAAGCATGTGGCGCAAAATGACGCAGCCAAAACGCAATTGAGTTTGCGTATGAAAGAGAACACTTTCATTGCCATCACCAATGCTGCGTGTCCAAAAAGGCATGACCTGCATGTAGCCGCGTGCACCGGCACTAGAGATGGCGTATTTTCTAAAAGCACTTTCCACTTCAATCAGCCCCAAAACCAAAGACAAAGACAAACCGGCGCGCCTGGCTTCGTACCAAAGGGTGTGAAGAAACTCTTGTCGATCGTCTGGGTGAGGCATCCATTGGCGCAGTCGATGCGAGGTGCTAGACAACCAAGTATTGAACTCCTCTTGCGCCCGAGGTGTCGACAAAACGGGCACTGGCGGGCCACTTTGCAAAACCGCTTGGCTGAGGGCTGTTCTCACCGAATCGGAGAGTTGCTCTTCCGCCTGATTGCCAGCGTGAGTTGCCCCATGTCGCCAGGTCAACCAACTTGCAGACAAGCTAATCACAGCCAGGCTCAAACCGCCCTTCTGCGATTGGCGCAAAAATTTGCGTCTTTGCAAATTCATGCGCCTAGCTTTCAGTCAGCCATTGAAGGGCTTACTTGCCGAGTTTGGCCAGCACAAATGCGGCAATGTCAGCAGGTGGCACCGCCGTAGCAGCTTCATCACGGCGATGCTGGTATTCCACTTTGCCTTCTTTCAGGCCACGGTCGCCTAGCGTCACACGGTGTGGCACGCCAATGAGCTCCCAATCGGCAAACATGGCACCTGGGCGCTCGCCACGATCGTCGAGCAACACATCGACGCCAGCCGCCATCAAATCGGCATACAGCTTTTCTGATGCCGCTTTGACTTCGGGGCTGCGATCAGCACCGATGGGGCAAATGACCACGGTGAAAGGCGCTATGGCATCGGGCCAAATGATGCCCTTCGCATCGTGATTTTGCTCAATGGCTGCGGCTGGCAAGCGCGTCACGCCAATGCCATAGCAACCCATTTCTAAAAACTGGGGTTTACCGTTTTCATCCAAGAATGTGGCATTCATGGCTTGGCTGTATTTGGTACCCAAATAGAAGACATGGCCCACTTCAATGCCACGCTCAATGGCCAAGGGGCCTTTGCCATCGGGTGACGCATCGCCCGCGACGACATTGCGCAAGTCTGCCACCAACATGGGCTCAGGCAAGTCGCGGCCCCAATTGACACCGATGATGTGGTGATCGGGCTGATTGGCACCGCAAATCCAATCGGCCATGACAGCCACTTCGCGGTCAGCGACCACGTTCACGGGTTTCTTCAAATTCAAGGGGCCTAAGTAGCCAGGTTTGCAGCCAAAGTGTGCTTCAATTTCAGGCAAGGTGGCAAAGCGGAAGCCAGCATTGAGGCCAGGCAATTTGCCCACTTTGACCTCGTTCATGTCGTGATCACCACGCAGCAACAGCAACCAAACTTTGGCGGCCTTGATGTGGCCTTGCTCGTCGGTTTCGTCTGTGGCCAAGACCAAAGACTTGACGGTGGTGGACAGTGGCACCTGCAAAAGCGCTGCCACGTCCTCGCAAGTGCTCTTGCCGGGTGTGGGTGTCAGGGATTGCGGTTTGGACGCAGCTGGACGCGCTTGCTGAGGCGCCAAGGCCTCGGCCTTTTCCATGTTGGCAGCGTAATCGCTGTTGGGACAGTAAACGATGGCGTCTTCGCCAGTGGCGGCAATGACCTGGAACTCTTCACTCAAATCGCCCCCAATGGCGCCGCTGTCGGCGGCCACAGCACGATAGCTCAAACCAAAGCGATCAAAGATTTTGCGATAAGCATCGGCCATGATTTTGTAGCTTTGCTTGGCCGACACTTGGTTGCGGTCAAAGCTGTAAGCGTCCTTCATGATGAACTCACGGCCGCGCATCAAGCCAAATCGAGGGCGACGTTCATCACGGAATTTGGTTTGAATTTGGTAGAAATTTTTGGGCAATTGTTTGTAGCTACGCAGCTCCTGACGTGCCACATCGGTGATGACTTCTTCACTGGTGGGCTGCACCACAAAGTCGCGGCCATGGCGGTCCTTGATGCGCAAGAGTTCAGGGCCCATCTTTTCAAATCGACCGGTCTCTTGCCAGAGTTCAGCAGGTTGTACCACCGGCATGGTCATTTCGATCGCACCAGCCCGGTCCATTTCTTCACGGACGATGGCTTCCACTTTGCGAATCACGCGCAAACCCATGGGCATGTAGTTGTAGATGCCAGCGCCCAAGCGTTTGATCATGCCGGCGCGCATCATCAGTTGATGGCTAACCACCTCAGCGTCTGCAGGCGCTTCTTTGAGGGTGGAAATTAAAAATTGACTGGCTTTCATGGGCTAATTCCAAGTGTTCTCAGGGTGAGTCCTAATGTTGCACAGATCTGTCCGTGCATAATGGACACAGTTTAAAAATTTGGGGTTTGATTATGCTTGACCGCGAAGGCTTTCGGCCTAACGTCGGCATCA
>JBIKJX010000353.1:0-2739 GCA_044360785.1 Limnohabitans sp. | reverse complement strand
CTGGAGCGATGTCCGCTACAGATTTGATGCGTTGGGTCAGCACAGTGTTACTCAAAATAAACTCTTCAACCTCTAAGAATGGAGATAACCATGGACGCGTTTGATCCACTTTTGTTGGCTCGGTTGCAATTTGCCGCCAACATCACGTTCCACATTTTGTTTCCCACCATCAGCATCGCCATGGGGTGGTTTGTGTTGTTCTTCAAAACTCGATTTGTCGCGACGGGTGAGCAGCATTGGATGGACGCTTACCAGTTTTGGGTGAAGATTTTTGCGCTGACCTTTGCCTTGGGTGTTGTCAGCGGCATCACCATGAGTTTTCAGTTTGGTACCAATTGGCCAGGCTTCATGAACACGGTCGGTAATGTGGCAGGTCCCTTGTTGGCCTACGAGGTGTTGACAGCTTTCTTTTTGGAAGCCACCTTCTTGGGGATCATGCTGTTTGGTCGGGGCCGCGTGAGCGAAGGGGTGCACACACTGGCCACTTGGCTGGTGGCCTTGGGCACCACCGCTTCGGCGTTTTGGATCCTGGCCCTCAACTCATGGATGCACACGCCCGCCGGCTTTGAGATGATCAACGGACAAGCGCATGTGACGAGCTGGTTCGAGGTCATCTTCAACCCTTCGTTCCCTTACCGCATGACGCACATGTTGCTGGCCTCTGGCTTGACAGGTTCGTTTTTGCTTGCGGGTATCAGTGCTTACCGTTGGCTCAAAAACGACCAAGGCAAAGACGTGATGGCTTCTTTGCGTACCGGTGTGATGGTGGCTGCAGCACTGATTCCTTTGCAAATCGTAGTAGGCGACTTGCACGGACTCAATACCTTGAAATACCAACCCGCGAAATTGGCAGCGATGGAAGGTATTTGGGAGACTCAGAAGGGCGTTCCTGCGGTCTTGTTCGCTATCCCTGACCAGGCCACGCAATCTAATCGTTACGAAATCGCAATCCCAAAATTGGCGTCTTTTTACTTGACCCACGACTGGAACGGCGAGGTCAAGGGCATCAAAGAGTTTGGTGACCAGCATCCCCCAGTAGGTCCGGTTTTTTGGGCGTTTCGCATCATGGTTGGCGTTGGCTTGCTCATGCTCGCTGTGAGTTGGTTTGCCACCTACGAACTGAAATTCAAGTCAAGCCTGTCCAATCGCACCGCTATGGTCTTGGTGGCCATGACCTTTGCCGGGTGGGTCGCCTTGATCTCGGGTTGGTACGTCACAGAAATTGGTCGACAACCTTGGTTGGTACATGGGGTACTGACCACGGCGCAAGCCGCCTCGCAAGTACCGGCGGGCAATATCGCGCTTTCTTTGGCGATGTACCTGACCTTATATGTTGCCTTGCTGAGTGCTTATGTGTCGGTAGTTTTTTACCTCGCAAAAAAGGCCGTGAATGGTGGCGATGAACCCAGTACCGACTTGAAAGGAATGCGTCATGCATGAATTTGGTGTGGACTTGATGAGCCCAGCGGGTTGGCTTCCTTTGGCGTTTGCCTTGGTCATGGCTTTGTCCATGTTGGCTTACGTCATCTTGGACGGCTACGACCTGGGTGTCGGTGCATTGCTCGACAGAGCCGACTCGGTGGAGCAAAAAGACATCATGATCGCCAGCATCGGCCCTTTTTGGGACGCCAACGAAACTTGGTTGGTGCTGGGTGTAGGCGTATTGCTGGTGGGTTTTCCAATGGCGCACGGCGTCATATTGGGTGCTTTGTACTTGCCTGTTGCGCTCATGCTGGTAGCGCTGTCTTTGCGCGGTGTGGCATTTGACTTTCGGGTCAAGGCCAAAGCGCACCATCGTCCTTTGTGGGACAAAACCTTTTACATCGGTTCTTTATTGGCCTCTTGGTCGCAAGGTTTTATGCTGGGCCAACTTATCACAGGCTTCCAGCAAGATTCGACAGGGTACTTCTTCAGCGCCTTGATCGGTTTTTGTTTGGTTTTTGCTTACCGTTTATTGGGCGCTGGCTGGTTGATCATGAAAACAGAAGGCGCCTTGCAATTGCGGGCTGTCGAATGGGCCAAAAACAGCTTGTGGCTGACTGCAGCCGGTGTGTTGGCCATTTCAGTGGCAACACCGTTGGTGAGCCCGCGCATCTTTGACAAGTGGTTCAGCTTTCCGAATTTGCTCATGCTGTTGCCCATCCCTGTCATGACTTTGGCCTTGTTTGTGGTTGTACGACGCAGTTTGTCCAGGTTGCCTACACGCTTTGCGCAGGGAAACCAATATGGTGCAGGTGTGCCCTTTGCCAGCACCGTGGGTGTTTTCTTGCTCTCGTTTTACGGTTTGGCATACAGCCTGTTTCCATGGCTGGTAATAGACAAGATTAACATCTGGCAAGCTGCCAGCTCACCGGAAGCTTTGTTGGTGATTTTTTATGGTGTTGTGGTGGTTTTGCCCGTCATCATTGGATATACCGTCTTCGCATACCGCGTGTTTTGGGGCAAGTCCACCCAACTGCGCTACTGATTTTGAAAGACAGAAATGGCTTACACCAAAAAATTTCAACAGTTAGCTGATATCGCAATGGGCAAAGTGGTTAGTGTGCTCCCTATGTAGGTCAACAACTTGCAGGCACAGGGTGTTGTCGCACTGGACATTCTCAACAATGAAGTACATGACGCTAATTACATGGTGGGTTCTCTGCACATCAGCCGTTGAAAATTAGAGATGAATGTCGAAGTGGTGATTTGGTGGCCGAAATTGTCACCATGTAGTTCATTGGGACAACTCATACCCAA
>JBIKJX010000352.1:0-2746 GCA_044360785.1 Limnohabitans sp. | reverse complement strand
GAAGTGAAATTTGGTGGTGGCAAAACCATTCGCGATGGCATGTCCCAATCGCAGCGGACCAACGCACAAGGCGCCGTGGACTGTGTGCTGACCAATGCTCTCATCGTTGACCATTGGGGCATTGTCAAAGCTGACATTGGTCTCAAAGGCAATCGAATTGCAGCCATCGGCAAAGCAGGCAATCCCGATACGCAGCCTGGCGTCGACATCATCATTGGTCCCGGTACCGAAATCATCAGTTGTGAGGGCATGATCGTCACTGCGGGTGGCATTGACACGCACATCCACTTCATTGCGCCCCAACAAATTGAAGAAGCCTTGTCCAGTGGCATCACAACCATGTTGGGAGGCGGTACGGGGCCTGCCACAGGTACCTTTGCCACCACCTGTACGCCTGGCCCTCACAACATTGAGCGCATGATGCAGGCGGCCGATGCGTTTCCCATGAACTTGGGTTTTTTGGGCAAGGGCAATGCGTCACTTCCTGAAGCTTTGCATGAGCAAATCAGCGCAGGCGTGATCGGACTCAAGCTGCATGAAGATTGGGGCACCACCCCAGCCGCCATCGACAACTGCTTGAACGTCGCCGAAGAAACCGACATTCAAGTCGCCATCCACACCGACACCCTGAATGAATCAGGTTTTGTTGAAGACACTGTGGCCGCCTTCAAAGGCCGAACCATTCACACTTTCCATACAGAAGGTGCTGGCGGTGGTCATGCACCCGACATCTTGAAAGTGGTGGGCGAAGCCAATGTGCTGCCCTCCTCCACCAACCCGACGCGTCCTTACACCATCAATACCTTGGACGAACACGTCGACATGTTGATGGTCTGTCATCACTTAGATCCTGCCATTGCAGAAGACTTGGCCTTTGCAGAAAGTCGTATTCGCAAAGAAACCATTGCAGCTGAAGACATCTTGCACGACCTGGGTGCCATCAGCATGTTCAGTTCTGACAGCCAAGCCATGGGCCGCGTGGGCGAAGTCATTTTGCGATGCTGGCAAACTGCCCACAAAATGAAAGTACAACGCGGCAAGTTGCCTGATGACACGGACCGCAACGACAACGCACGCGTGAAACGCTACATTGCCAAGCTCAGCATCAACCCCGCCATTGCGCACGGCATCAGCCACGAAGTGGGCAGCATTGAAGCGGGCAAATGGGCCGACTTGGTCATTTGGAAGCCTGCATTTTTTGGCGTCAAACCGGCCATCATCATGAAGGGCGGCTTCATTGCCATGGCGGCCATGGGCGACCCTAACGCCTCAATTCCTACGCCGCAACCTGTTCATTACCGACCCATGTTTGGCAGCTACGGCGGCGCTTTGGCGCGCGGCTCCCTCACGTTCACATCACAAGCCGGTATGACTGCAGGTATCGGTCAAAAATATGGCCTCCAAAAAACTTTGTCTGCCGTCAAAGGCATTCGTGGTGTAGGCAAGCGGCACATGGTTCTCAACGACTACGCACCCAAGATGGAAGTGGATGCACAAACGTATGCGGTGCGAGCAGACGGCGTATTACTGACCTGCGAACCTGCTGTGAGTTTGCCCATGACACAGCGTTATTTCTTATTTTGATCGATTGAATGCTCACTTGTTCTAAATTAATTTCTGGCGGCAAGGGTCTGGCGCAAGCCTTGATCAAACGCGCGCCAACGGTGTCTCTAGATTGGGATGTCCGACAAAAAAGTCGCTTTCAAACTCAAGATTCAAGGGGTCGCGTGTTGTCTGTTTTTTTGCAGCGTGGCCATGTGGTGCGCGGTGGTGATGTGTTGGTGGCAGACGATGGCAGCTTGGTCAAAGTAGAAGCCGCACCGCAAACTCTTTTGCGAATAACCGCATGTACCGCGCATGGCTCGCCGTTTGATCTGACTCGGGCGGCATACCACTTGGGCAATCGACATGTGCCCATAGAACTCAAGCCCGATCACCTCAAAATTGAACCTGATTCCGTACTGGCCGACATGCTGAGATCGATGCACTTGATTGTCAACACGGTCGAAGAAGCGTTTGAACCTGAAGGTGGCGCATATGGCGCTCACCATGGTGGCTCGGGACACAGTCATGGCGAAGACCATGACCATGACCATGACCACAATCACCCACACGGTCATGGCCACTGAACTTCTGCAACTCATATGGTTGGCCTCACCTGCTTTGCCAGTGGGTGGATTTTCCTATTCAGAAGCGCTTGAGGCTGCCATCGATCATGGGCATGTTCATGATGAAGCCTCTTGCGCCAATTGGCTGGCCGATCAACTTCATTTATCTCAAGCTCGCGGCGACATGGCCCTGATGGCGCAAGCCATTCCGGCTTGGCAAAAAATGTACATTGTCAGGCTTCAAGAATTAAGCGCATGGATTCACGCCACCCGCGAAACCCATGAAATGCGACTTCAAACTGAGCAAATGGGACGATCACTTTTGGATTGGCTGCGCATTCAAAACAAAGCCTCTGCAGAGGCCTTGGCGCTTTGCAGCGAACTGCGCCCCACATACCCCATCGCCATGGCCTTGGCCTTGTCACTGGCGCATGCGCCACTTGAAAATGCACTGCAAGCCTATGCTTTTGGCTGGGCCGAGAACATGACCCAAGCGGCACTCAAAGCAGTACCCCTGGGTCAAATCTCAGGGCAAAAAATATTGGCGCGATTGGCCCAAGAAATTCCTGAAGCCGTTCGTCACGCCATCGCTTTGAACGATGACGAGCGCCAAGCTTTTTGTCCCATGCTGGCCGTGA
>JBIKJX010000040.1:0-10219 GCA_044360785.1 Limnohabitans sp. | reverse complement strand
AGTACCGTGCGGATGCATGGCACCCCGCAGTTGAGAGGCGGCACCCAATTTTGAACCGACTTCATAACCCACCACGATGGCGGCCAAAAAGTTTTCTGCGCTTGCACCTCTTTCTTGGCTGAGTGCGAGCGCAGCTGGAATGACGTGAACAGCAGGATGGCCGCGAGAAAATCGGTTGCCCTCATCCATCTCTAAAAAAGTGCCAGAGGTGCCATTGATGAATGCAGCAGCTTCTGCTGTGCTGCACGCGCCAAGTCCAATGAGTTGCGCAGCATGGCTGTTGGCAGCGACTTGGGGTTGTTTGTTGGCGATGGCACGCAGTTCGGGCTCCGCAGAACCTGCTGCCATGGCCGCGACGGTGTCGGCCAAGATCCACCCCACTTGATTCTTGACATCCGCATTCAGTGGTCGATAGTCGAGGTCAGAAGAAAATTGGCTGAGCGTGTCAAGGTAGTCCATGGAAAGAATCCTAGTGTCTGATTAAGAAAGTGCTACGCCACTGCCTGAGACGCTGGCGCACTGTGCATAGATCTTTTGAGGTGTTGTGAAGGCCATGCCGTCTGCTTGTTTTAATTTTGTTAACAAATCACGCAAATAACGAATGCGGCTGGGCATGCCCCAAACCCAAGGATGAATGCCTAAACCCATGACAGCGCTGCGTTGATGTTGCTGACACTCATTGCGCATTTGAACAGCTGCTTCATACATTTGTTGGGCATGTTGTGAAGGCTCGACGGGCCTGAACCATTGACCCTGCACATCGTCCCATTCGCTCGACATGGGGATGGCCAACAAACTTTGTTGGGACTGGCCAGCGGCTTGCATCCAATAAGGCTGATCGTCGTTGCCCCAATCGAGCGTGTACTGAACACCCGCATCGGCCAGCAAGCCATAAGTGTGTGGTGATGTGCCCCAATCTTGACTGAGCCAACCCTGCAACGCTTGACCGGTGTAAGTTCGCATGGCTTGCAATGAAGTCGCAATGTGCGCTTGCTGTTCTTCAAGCGGCATGTTGGCGTGCATGAGGCGTGTGGCAGCGACACCGTGCGCCAACCATTCAGCTTGAGAGTCCTTCAGCGATTGAAGGATTTCAGGCACACGCGGCAACACCATGCTGTTGGCGGCCACCACGGGTTGAATACCTATTTCAAGTAAGGCTTCTATGATTCTGAAGACGCCAATTCGCAAGCCGTATTCGCGTTGCGTCCAACTTCGATAGTCTGGATTGAAGCTTCCAAACTCACCTACAAATCGTGGATCGCGAACACTGCCTTCGGGTGCTTCAAAGTCCCAGTGCTCGAGGTAAAGCACCGCAAACACATGCAAGTTGGTCGCCAATGGCAGAGGCTTGCGCTGATGAATGGCGCTGTAGGTGTAATGCAAATGATCCATCGTGGTTCGATCTCTTGCTGCCTTGTTGTGTTTGAAAAAACATCAATCAGTGTGAGGAAAAGTTGACACTTTAAATTTTAAAAACTTAAGGTAGTTCCGCTTGACTTCACGAAAAGATTGTTGCACAGTGTACCTAATTGTTCTATGAATGGAACAATTTAATTCAACCCACAACTTCTTCATTGAGGAACTACCATGACGTCTGATGTCCGCGTATCCCGTCGTTTGATCTTGCAAGCTGGTGCAGCCACTTCCGCACTTGGCGCGCCTGGCTTTTTGTTGGCGCAGCCTGCACCCATAAAAATTGGTTTGGTACACCCAGTGAGTGGTGGCCTGGCTTATAGCGGTGGTCAGGGTCGCCTGGGCTGCCAGATGGCCATCGATGAGATCAATGCCGCTGGCGGTATCAAGTCAATGGGCGGCGCTAAATTGGAAGCCGCGCTGGGCGATTCACAATCTCGCCCCGAAGTTGGCGTTTCCGAAGTGGAGCGTCTGCATCAGGCGGGTGTGGCCGCTTATGTGGGCTGCTTCTCCAGTGCCATTGCGTTGCCAGCCACACAGGCTGCAGCCAAGTACAACACGCCCTTCATGATTGACGTTGGCGTGTCCGATCAAATCGTTAGACGCGGTCTGAAGAATGTGTTCAGGTTGGCACCTGGCTTTGGCAAGTGTGTGGACGATGCCATTGTGGGCTTGGGCGAAATCAACAAAGCGGCTGGCGGTATTGCCAAGTCTGCGGTGTTGGTCCACGAAGAGTCTGAGTTTGGTACAGGTACAGCCAAGCTGTTGGCTGACCGCCTGCCAGGCATCAATGTCCAGGTGGCAGAGGTTATCAAGCATGCCAACCCCACGCGCGATTTCTCCAACGTTGCCCTCCGCATCAAGAGCCTGAAGCCAGACCTCGTGATCATGAGCAACTATCAGAACGAGTACGTTTTGTTGGCCCGCACTTTGCACCAGCAGCGCGTTGATGTGGCTGGCATGTTCAGTGTGTTGGGTGGCGGCTTCAACTTCAAACTCGTCAGCGAGCAGCCCGACATCGCACAAAACATGATGGACTTCAACCACTGGTACAACCCCCGCAATCCAAAAGCCTTGGCCATGCGCAAGGCAGTGGAAGCCAAAGGCGGATTGTTTACCTTCGAGGTCTACTGCGGTTACAACGCTGTCAAGTGCTACGCCGACGCCCTGGAGCGCGCCAAGACAGCTGATAAAGAAAAGGTCATTGCGGCCCTCGAGGCCAGCACCTGGTCCGATCACTTCATGCCCTACGGCCCTACCAAGTTCGTCGACGGTCAAAACACAGGCGGTCGTGCTGCCATGCTGCAAGCCACCAAGACCGACATCAATGTGGTTTGGCCCAATGAATTTTCAGCGGTGAAGCCAGTCTTCCCACGTCCTAAATTCAGCTGATACAGGGGCTTCAGCCAAGCAAACGCGCAGTCTGACTGAGGCGCTTGCTTGGCGGATTGAACTGCTTCCGAATTTCTTAGATTTTTAGCGGAGACTTCAACTTGATTGCAACAAGCAGTCAGGTTGGATGGCTCCTGAGAATTCATCTTGCAGTTTCACTGCAAATTTATTGACCTCATGACAAGGAACTCGTTTTGGACCTGACCATCATCGGAGCGGCTGTCATCAATGGCATCCTCATGGGGGGTATTTACACCCTCGTCGCCTCTGGCCTCACACTGATATATGGTGTGCTGCACATCATTAATTTTGCGCATGGCAGCATGCTGATGGTGGCCATGTTTGGTGTTTTCTACTTGGTGACCAAGTTGGGCGTTGATCCCTATCTTTCTTTGATCATCACCATGCCCACCATGTTTGCCATGGGCTATGTGTTGTACAAATATTTCATCGGCAAATTGTCTTATGGCAAAGACGAAAATATTTTGTTGATCACCCTGGGTTTGTCAATCGTCATTGAAAACTTGGCGCTGATGTTTTTTACGGGCGACTCTCGCACCATTTCTCTTTCCTACAGCGACAAAATGTTTGAGGTCGGCCCCTTGCTCATTGGCTTGCCCAAGGTCATCTCCTTTGTGGCGGCCATGGTGATGTGTGCATTGCTGGGCATTTTCATTACCCAAACCGATACAGGGCGCGCCATTCGTGCCGTGGCCAAAGAGCGCATGGGTGCGCGCTTGGTCGGTATTGATGTGGACAAAGTTTTTGCCATCTCGTTTGGTTTGGGCATGGCCACATTGGGCGCAGCAGCATCTCTGCTCATGCCCATTTTTTATGTCTCACCCACCACGGGTCACGTCTTTGTGATGGTGGCTTTCACTGTGGTGGTGTTGGGCGGCATGGGTAGCTTCTTGGGCGCCGTCATTGGCGGCTTGATTGTCGGCTTGACCGAGTCCTTTGGCGGTTTGTATTTGGGTGAGAGCTTGGGTCAAATTGGGATATCGCTCATCTTCATTCTGATCTTGCTGTTTAGGCCCTCCGGACTTTTTGGAGACAAGCAATGATTTTCAATCGTTTACCTTGGACCCTTCACTTGTTGTTGTTGGTCGTCGCCATTATTTTCCCCTTCACTTCTGATTCAGCTTTTGTCATTAACTTTGGCGTGTTGGCGCTGTTCTATGCTTTCATTGGACAGTCATGGAACATTGCTGGGGGCTTTGCGGGTCAGTTGTCGTTTGGCCATGTGGCATTTTTCGGTGTGGGTGCCTATGCCTCCACCATTGTCCAAATGCGCTTTGGTTTTAACCCTTGGTGGGGTCTGCCCGTTTCGGCTTTGGCTGGCGCAGCGGCGGGATGGTTCATTTCTGTCTTGTCGTTCAGGGCAGGGCTGAAAGGTTCTTACTTCGCTTTGATTACCTTGGCGTTTGCAGAAGTCTTTCGCATCATTTCCAACTCGATTGAAATTACCGGCGGTGGCTTGGGCATGCTGATCCCGATGAAGCAAACCGCGGCCAATTTTCAGTTTGGTGATCGGCGAGTTTTTTACTTCATCATCTTGGCGCTCACGGTCATTTCGATTGCCATTGCACTTTGGCTGAAGGCTTCACGCTTTGGTGCCCGCTTGGCGGCCATCCGAGAAAATGAAGATTCGGCGCGTGCACTGGGCATCAATGTCTTTTCTGAAAAGATCAAAATCATGGCCATCTCTGGTGCCATTGCAGGCGTCGGTGGATGCTTTTTCTCACAGTACTTCTTGTACATCGATCCCACCATCGTGTTTGGTGTAGACAAGTCTGTCGAGATGCTCTTGGTCAGCATGATTGGTGGCGCAGGCACTGTGTATGGCCCCCTCATTGGTGCCGTGCTGCTTGCATTGGTCAGTGAAGTGACCCGGTCTATGTTCAGCCTGCAAGGCCTTTCCTTGGTGCTCTATGGCACGTTGCTGGTCATCATCATTGCCTTCTTGCCCAACGGCTTGGTTGAGTTGTTCAAGAAAAAAGAACGCAAGGAGGCGGGTCGTTTGACGTCTGCCGCCCCTAAAAAGGGAGAAGCCTGATGTTGAAAGTTAAAGGGTTGACCAAAATTTTTGGTGGCTTGCGCGCGGTCGACAATGCTTCCTTAGAGGTTTCTGCGGGTCAAATTGTTTCGCTCATTGGTCCCAATGGCGCAGGCAAAACAACTTTGTTTGCATCCATCGCTGGCTTTCACAAAATCAACGAAGGTCAGGTTGAGCTGCTTGGAAAAAACATTGTTGGGCTCGAGGTGCATGAAATTGCACGCCTTGGCATGGTTCGCACTTTTCAAATTACGCAGCCTTTTGCCAAGCTCTCTGTGCTTGAAAACATTGCTGTAGGCGCTTATCAGCAGTTTGCATCCAGAGACCAAGCGCATGCCCATGCGCGTTTGATTGCAGAAAAAGTAGGTATGGCGGGCATGCTCGATCAACCCGCTTCTGAATTGACTGTGGCAGGTAGAAAACGTTTGGAGCTGGCACGCGCATTGGCCACTGGCCCCAAGTTGTTATTGCTGGACGAAGTCATGGCCGGCTTGAATCCGCAAGAGATCATTGAGATCATTGCGCTCATCCGCAGCATTCGTGATTCTGGCGTCACCATTTTGCTCATTGAGCACGTCATGCATGCCGTGATGAGTTTGTCTGAGTACATCTATGTGTTGTCTTACGGCAAGATCATTGCGCAAGGCAAACCTGAAGAGGTTGTTAACAACCGTGAAGTGATTGAAGCTTACCTGGGACGGGGCGCTGCCGATCAAATGACGGGTCAAGCACAAGGAGTTGAACATGCTTGAAATTCGCAATCTCCATGCAGGCTATGGACAGATTGAAATTCTGCGCGGCATCAACCTCGATGTGAGCGCAGGCGAAATTGTGGCGGTGCTGGGCAGCAATGGCGTCGGCAAGTCCACCCTCAACAACAACATCTCTGCTCTCTACAAACCATTCAGTGGCTCAATTCGTTTTCAAGGCGAAGACCTAACTGGCATGAATTCCACTGAAGTGGTGCAGCGTGGCCTGATCCATGTGCCCGAAGGCCGGCGTATTTTCCCGAACATGAATGTCAAAGAAAACCTCGAGTTGGGCAGTCAAATTCGAGGCAAAGCGCGTAGATCGCAAAACCTAGAACGTGTGGTTGAAATTTTTCCACGTTTGAAAGAACGCTTTTCTCAAATGGCAGGCACGCTGTCTGGCGGTGAACAACAAATGTTGGCCATTGGGCGTGGCCTCATGTCTGAGCCAGCATTGCTCATCATGGACGAGCCTTCGCTGGGCCTTTCCCCGTTGTTGGTCGAACAAATGTTTGAATTGATTGCCAGCATCAACAAGCAAGGCATGCCAATTTTGTTGATGGAACAAAATGCGGTTCAAACATTGGCCATTGCACACCGGGCTTACATCATTGAAAACGGCCAAGTGGCCATGCAAGGCAAGGCCGCTGATTTGGCGCGCGATCCAGAACTTCGCAAAAACTATTTGGGACTTTGAACGGTGTCTACTGTGGCCAAGGAACTCGCAGGGCGTCATGTCTTGGTGACGGGGGCGGGTTCGGGCATTGGGTTTGCAACTGCAATCGCTCTTTCTAACCATGGCGCCAAAGTGGCTGCCGTGGTGCAGAGCCAAGACCAAGTGGCCGCGTTACAAAAAGCCTTGCCCCAGGCCATCGTTTTTGTTCAGGACTTGTTAGATGACGAGGCTTGTGCTGCATTGCCAGCCAAGGCCGCGCAAGCGCTGGGTGGTTTAGATGCCTTGGCTTGTTGTGCCGGTATTTTCTTCAAAAAGTTGTCCGACGAAATCACCTTAGAGGAATGGCGCCAAACGTTGGCACTCAACTTAGATGCCACTTTTGTGCTGACCAGAGCCGCCATTGCGCAAATGAGAAAAACCCGCTCTGGTGATGCCAGTGTGGTGGTCATCAGCAGTCAAATTGGTTTGGTTGGTCATGCGCGTGGCGCTGCCTATGCGGCGTCCAAAGCCGGTTTGAATGGCATGGTCAAGTCCTTGGCCTTGGAGTGGGCCACTGAGGGAGTTCGCATCAATGCAGTGGGGCCCGGCCCCATTGAGACGCCTATGGTGGCAAGCACCATGGCGGACCCCGTTGCTTTGGCGACCATGCAAAGCAGCATTCCAATGGGTCGTTTGGGGCAAGCGCATGAGATTGGTGAGGTGGTGAGTTTCCTCTTGTCACACAGGGCGTCTTTCATCACAGGTCAAATTCTGTGCGCAGATGGTGGCTTTACAGCCCGGTAAGTTGATGGCCTCTCAGTCTCTTCCTTTAACCGAATTGGCCAGCGTCATTCGCAGCAAAAATGCGGGGCCTTTGTGCGTCACCTTGGATTTATTTTTTCGGGATGGTGAGGCCTACCAACGCGCGGTGCAAAGCGAATCGCTGCAGGTCCATTCAATTGCCAGCCTCTATGGCTTGCAAAGCGCTCAGATTAAACGCTTCGATTTGCCCGAGATCTTGGCCATGAAGTTGTCGATGCCGCGCAGTGTGTGTGCAGGGCACCCCGGCGATGGTGATTTGTATGGTGCGCAACAACATGCGCCCCTGATGGCGCTGAAGGTCTAATCAGATGACAAGCGCTTCTAAACCATCTGCTGTTTCTCGCTTGCTAGCAAGCCATATGATGGGTTCCGAACGCTTGCGTGTGTTGTCTGCTTCGGGCCAATTGGGCTTTGGTATTGTTCAAGAATCTTTGGAACGCGGGCTACAAAGAAAGCCCCATTTCATTGGCTGCGACATGGGCTCGATTGATCCAGGACCTTATTACTTGGGCTCGGGCCAGATGGCCGCGCCCAAAGACATGGTGTTGCGCGACTTAGAGTTGGTGTTGCTGGCCGCCAGACAATTGGACATCCCTTTGATCATTGGAAGTGCTGGCACAGCGGGTGCAAAACCTCACCTTGAAGCCACTTTGATCCTGTTGCAAGAAGTGGCTCAAAAGCATGCGCTGTCTTTTTCAGTGGCCACCGTTTCCAGTGATGTACCCCGTCAAATTTTGGTGCAAGCCGCACAAGCTGGCCGCATCAAAAGCTTAGACCTTGAAGGCGTCTCGCTGCCATTGCCTGTGCCCAATCAAACGCAAATTGAATCGGCGGCCCACATTGTGGCGCAGTGCGGTACACACACCTTCATAGACGCACTGATGCACAAACCGGATGTCTTGATTGCAGGCCGATCGTGCGACACCGCTATTTTTGCAGCCTTGCCACAAATGCTAGGCTATGACCCAGCCCTGTCACTGCACATGGCCAAAATCATTGAGTGCACATCGCTGTGTTGTACGCCAGGAGGCCGAGATGCCATGTTGGCCGAACTCGGCCCTGCCGATTTCATTTTGGAAAGCATGAATCCGAATTCGCATGCCACACCAGCCTCTGTTGCAGCCCATGCCTTGTACGAACAAGCAGATCCATGGGTGGTCGAAGAGCCTGAGGGCACACTGCATTTGCGTCACGCCAAATACACCGCCCTGGATGCGCACAGAACCCAAGTCTCTGGCGCACAATTTGTGCCCCGTCCTGTGCCCACTCTAAAAGTAGAAGGGGCAACGCACTCAGGATCGAGGGCTGTATTGTTAGCGGGCGTTGCAGACCCCCGCATGATTGAAACGATGCCGAAGGCGCTACAAACAGTGCTTGAACGTGTTCAAAAATTGGTGCCTGGCAATTGGTCGATGGTGTCGCATGTGTATGGTCAAGGGGCCGTTAGAACATTGCCTCAGGCTCACCAAAGTCAGCACGAGATTGGATTGATCATTGAGTTTTTGGCGCCAACATTCAACTTGGCCAAAACAGCGGCTTCGGTGTTTAAACAAAATTTACTGCACTTTGGTTTCCCGGGCCGTTACAGCACAGGCGGTAATTTGGCTTTTGCATTCACGCCCAGCGAAATCCAAGCCAATGATTGCTATCAATTCATGCTTTACCACCAATGGGTCGATGTCAGTCCCTCAGACGTGTTTGGCATAGAAATGCAATCGTGGAATTTTGAAGAGGCCATGGCATGACGTCCCGCTTGCCTTTAACCAAGTACCACCAAATTTATTTGGTTCTGCGAGAGCAATTGCTGGAAGGCCGTTTTGCCAAAGCCATGCCAGCAGAAATAGAATTGGCCAAACAGTTTGGGGTGGGCCGTGTCACCATTCGTCATGCGATGGAAAAATTGGTGGCCGAAGAATTGATTGTGCGTGTGGCGGGCCGAGGTACTTTTCCAAAGCCAACCCATCATGCTGGTTTGGGCATGACCACACCAGCACTCACACAACCTACCCGCTTGGCGGGATTGATGGAAAACATTGTGAGTGCCAGTCGTGCCACCACTGTCAAAGTGCTGGATTGGCGCACCATTGCTGCCCCAGAAGATGTGGCGTTTGCGCTTCAAATTGAAGTGGGGTCTGTCGTTAAAAAAGCCATCCGCTTGCGAAGTTCTCGTGAGGGCCCCTTGTCATACATCGTCACGTATGTGCCTCAGCACTTGGCTGCCGACATTGTTCGCAAAGACTTGGCGGCCAAGCCATTGCTTCAGTTACTCAGCGAGGCTGGCGTCGAACTGGGTCGTGCGCAACAAACGATCTCGGCACGCCAAGCCGATGCGCGTGTGGCCGATGCCTTGGATGTCGCCATTGGCTCGGCCTTGTTGTCAGTTCGTCGTTTGGTGTTCGATGCACAGGATCAACCCGTGCAATGGTTAGAGGGCTTGTATCGTCCTGACCGTTATGAATATCAATTGGAAGTTTCGCGCATTGGTGATGTGGATGCCCGCGTTGCCATGCGAGAACAAAAGGTGAAGGCTTGAAACGGGGCAGTCCCCGCTATATCGATTTTTCAAACATGAGCACCGTAACCCACTCTCAACCCCCGCAAACCCTTGCGCAAAAACTGATTGCCAAGGCGGCTGGCCGAAGCCATGTCGCCGTGGGAGAAATCGTCAACTGTCAAGTCGACTTGGCCATGTTCCATGATTCCTCAGGCCCGCGGCGTTTGAAGCCGATGCTCGAAGAATTGGGTGCAGAAATTTGGGACAAGTCACGTGTCGTTTTGGTCATGGACCATTACGTACCAGAACGTGACGACGATTCACGTCGGATTGTTCGCATCGCTCGAGAGTGGGCCGTTGAACAACAGTTGCCGCATGTTTATGACAGCATGGGTATTTGCCATGTGGTGTTGCCACAAAAAGGTCATCTGAAGCCCGGGATGTTTTGTGTGGGCGGCGACTCGCATTCGCCAACTGGCGGTGCTTTGGGTACCTACATGTTTGGTGTGGGTAGCACCGAAATGTTGGGCGTGGTGGTGACAGGTCAACTTTGGGTTCGCGTGCCGAAAACATTGTTGATGCGCTGGAACAACCGGCTCAAGCCTGGTGTGACCGCCAAAGACATGATGCTGCACATG
>JBIKJX010000351.1:0-2760 GCA_044360785.1 Limnohabitans sp. | reverse complement strand
AGCGCATCGTCATCGACAAAGGTCAAACCAAAGAAGTGGTCTTGGGCTCACCGGTCATCGATGCCGGCGGTGTTGTTGGCCAAGTCACACGTGTCTATCCCCTTTCAGCCGAAGTCACACTTCTAACAGATCGCGATCAAAGCATTCCGGTCATGAACAGCAGAACAGGGGCGCGCAACATCAGCAGCGGCAGCCTCTTGGCGGGCATTCCGCACATTGAATTGAAATTTGTGCCCGCCAGTGCCGATGTCAAAGAAGGCGATTTGCTGACCACCAGTGGCATTGACGGGGTTTATCCCGCAGGCTTGCAAGTGGGTCGAATCAGTCACATTGAGCGGCGTGTTGATATTTCCTTTGCGCGCATCCATGCAACGCCACTTGCGGAACTCAAAGGCCGTCATGTATTGGTCTTGCAACCGACAGGGGTTCAGCCTCAGAGCAAAGGAAAAGCACCATGATCATGGAACGGCGCCAAGCGCTTTTACTGCCAGTCAGTCCATGGTTCATTGCCATCAGCTTGCTGGCATGCTTGCTCCTAAGCATGCTTTTGGGCTTGGCCCAAACTTTGTGGTTACCCGATGTGCTGGCCGTGGCCATCTTTTTCTGGGGCATCCATCAACCTCGCCGCGTGGGCATGTCCATTGCTTTTATTTTTGGCCTTTGGATGGATGTTCAACAATCCTCTTTGATGGGTCAACACGCACTTTGCTATGTGTTGTTGAATTACTTTGCGTTCAGCATGCACCGTCGATTGCTGTGGTTTCCCATCAAAGACCAAATGATTCAAATCTTGCCGTTTTTCATGATGGCAGATGCACTCGGCCTCCTCATTCGACTGAGCACTGGTGAAGATTTTCCAGGCTGGTCTTTGTTGCTCACACCTTTCATGGCCACCTTGTTGTGGCCTGTCGCAAACTTTATTTTGCTAGCCCCCCAACGTCGGGCACACGATCCCGACGCCAACCGTCCCATTTAAGCCATGGCGCTGCACCTGCCCTCCCTGAGCGAGTTGCGCAACACAGAGTTTGAAATTTTTAAGTTTCAGACCCGTGTCATGGTGCTTCAAGGTGTGGTGTTGTTGTGCTTTGTATTGCTGGGGATGCGCTTGTTTTATTTACAAGTCATTCGCCACGATGAGTTGTTAGAACAAGCTGAAAACAATCGCACAGCCATCCTGCCAACCGTGCCCAATCGCGGCACCATCTTGGATCGCAATGGTGTGGTGTTGGCCAATAATTATTCAGCCTACACGCTTGAGATTACGCCTTCACGCGTGAAAGACATTGAGGCCACCATCGACAGCTTGTCTGAAATCATTGATATTTCAGCGCGCGACAGGAAGCGCTTCAAGCGCATGCGCGAAGAATCAAAAAACTTTGATTCACTGCCCATTCGTTCTAGACTCACAGACGAAGAGGTGGCCCAATTCACCGCTCAACACTATCGCTTTCCTGGCGTAGAAATCAAAGCGCGCTTGTTTCGCAATTACCCCTTTGGTCACCTGGCCAGCCATGTCGTGGGCTACATTGGGCGTATCAACCAAAAAGAAAAAGAACAAATCGAAGAAAGCGATGAAGAAGGCAACTACCGCGGCACGCAATACATTGGCAAGCTGGGTGTAGAGCAACGCTACGAGCGCGAACTGCATGGCATCACAGGTGTCCAAGAAGTTGAAACCTCGGCGGGTGGACGCGCTGTCAGAATGTTGGCCAGCCGCCCTGCAACGCCCGGTCAGAACGTGGTGCTTTCGATCGACATCAAGCTTCAAAAAATGATCGAGGATCTGTATGGCAACAGGCGTGGTGCATTGGTTGCGCTCGACCCCCGCACAGGCGAAGTTCTCGCATTTGTTAGCAAGCCCACCTTCGACCCCAATTTATTTGTCGATGGCATTGACAGTGAAAGCTGGAAAATGCTCAGCGAATCGATTGACAAACCACTCCTCAATCGTGCCTTGCGTGGCACCTATCCACCTGGGTCTACCTACAAACCATTCATGGCTTTGGCTGCCCTCGAAACCGGTAAGCGAAGCGCCAGCGAAGTCATCAACGACACAGGATCATGGGCTTATGGGGGCCATACCTTCAGAAGCCATGGCGATGGTGGCCTGGGACCTGTCGACATGGTGCGCTCCATTGTGCTTTCAAGCAATGTTTACTATTACTCATTGGCCAACAGCATGGGGGTGGACGCCATTCATGATTTCATGAAGCCTTTGAGTTTTGGCCAAGTGACAGGCATTGACTTGCCAGGCGAAGTGAAAGGTGTGTTGCCAAGTACTCAGTGGAAAAAAAACACCTATAAAAAACCTGAGCAGCAACGCTGGTACGGTGGCGAAACCATTTCCTTGGGCATTGGTCAGGGCTACAACGCCTTCACCATGTTGCAACTGGCCAGCGCCACGGCCACCTTGGCCAACGGCGGCATTCAATACCCACCGCGTTTGGTCGTGGCCACACAAGACCCCATTCAACGCACCGATCGGGCAGTGGCTACGGGGCAGCCTTTCAATTTAGCCTACAAGCCAGAGCACGTAGAGGTCATTCGACAAGGCCTGGTGGGCGTGGCCAAAGAGGGCACGTCTGCACGCGTCTTTGCCGGCACACCCTACCAAAGCGCAGGCAAAACCGGAACCGCCCAAGCGGTGACCATTGGCCAAAAAGACAAATACAACGCTAGCAAACTCGAAGAGCACCAAAGAGATCATGCTTTGTACATGGCCTTTGCGCCTGCTGAAAATCCACAAATAGCACTGGCCAT
>JBIKJX010000039.1:0-10247 GCA_044360785.1 Limnohabitans sp. | reverse complement strand
TCTTCTCTCATTAAGGCCTGCCTCAATGCGTATGCCTCACAAGGCTTGCGCCTCATTGAAGTCGACAAAGAAGACTTGACCGACTTGCCCGACATCGTCGATGTGGTGGCCAGTCGTCCCGAAAAATTCATCATCTTTTGCGATGACTTGAGCTTTGAAGATGGCGAAGGTGGCTACAAAGCCTTGAAGTCCATTCTGGATGGCTCTGTCGCGGCTTCAACACCCAATGTGTTGATTTATGCCACCAGCAATCGCCGCCATCTGCTACCAGAGCACATGAAGGACAACCTGACCTACACGCACACCGAAGACGGTGAAGTGCATCCTGGTGAAGTCATTGAAGAGAAAATTTCATTGTCAGAGCGATTTGGTTTGTGGATCAGTTTTTATCCTTTCTCACAAGACGAATATCTGAGCATCGTGGCCCAGTGGTTGCGATCTTTGGGTGCGAACGAGACTGTCATTCAAGCCTCAGGCCCTGAGGCTTTAATTTGGTCCCTTGAGCGTGGATCGCGCAGTGGTCGTGTGGCTTACCAATTTGCACGCGACTATGTGGGCCGCATGGGACAAGGCGCAAGCACACAGCGTTCACTATGAGTGACAAATCCGCGCCCTCCCTGTTGGTGGCCGACGCCCATCTGCAGCGTGAAGGTGGTCAAGATCGAAAAACAATCGATGTGGCAGTGGGCATCTTGATCAATGCGCAACATCAGTTTTTGCTGACCTCCAGACCTCCCGGTAAAGTTTATGAGGGCTACTGGGAATTTCCAGGTGGCAAACTTGAAGCCCACGAAACTGTGGCGCAAGCGCTGGCGCGTGAACTCGAAGAAGAACTGGGCTTGCAAATCGAAGAGGTTCATCTGTGGCGACAACAGTTGGTGGACTATCCCCATGCCTTGGTCCGTTTGAATTTTTGCAAAGTCAGTCGTTGGCAGGGCACACTAGAAATGCGCGAGGGTCAAAACCATGCTTGGCAAAGCTTGCCCGTGGCAGTGGTGCCCGTTTTACCAGGCACCGTTCCTGTCCTCACTTGGTTGGCTGAGGAGCAAGGATTTATGGGGCAAACCCATCAAAGTTCTCAGGCAGAAACTTAAGCATTGCGCTTAAAAAAGCTTGGCAATTTATTGCAATTTTGGATCGCCAAAATTGTCTTGATCGGGGGGTGTTTCTTCCGGTACCCTGAAACTTTCGTTGGCCCATGCGCCTAAATCAATGCCTTTGCAGCGTGCGCTGCAAAAAGGCCGGTATGCGTTTTGGGGGCTGTACAAGCTGGGTCCCGCGCAGGTGGGGCACTTCACTTGTTTGGGCTTGACCAAGGGCTCGCTCATCTCACGCTTTCTTGTCTCGCTTCACTTAGGCGCAGAGGGTCATTTCAAAAGGTGTGTCGTCTTTGCTGGCAATGAGTTTGCCATCGGCCTGTTGGTGCATGAGGCGAATGACGACCAGCAAACGGTTGCAACTGATCTCGGGCGTGAGGTTCAAGCTGTCGTCCATGCGCAAACGCAGCAACTGAAAGTTGCGACCTTGCGGTAAATTTTGTTGTAGCTGGCCACCTGTGGCCATGACTTTTTGGGTACTTCCCGATTCACGCATCATTTTCAGCATGAGCTGTATGGCACTGGCCAAGGGGCCAAAGTGTTGTGACCATTCGTACAAATTGGCTTGTCTGTCTGCAGGCTCGTGGTGTTGCCATGCGTGATAGGCAGGCAGATCAAACTCACAGGTGCCGCCCGGGATGGCCGTGCGGCTTTTGATGCTGTTTAAAAAGTCGCTTTCACCCAAGGCGCTGCCCATCTTGCCCACCATGGTGTTGAGCGATTCAAAGCGTTGGTCCAATTGCTCGACGATCAAATCAAGGGCTTTTTCGGAGATAGAAGGATTGCCCCGATAGCTGTTGAGCATTTGTTTGTGGCGCTCAATGTCTTTGAGAATTTCTGATTTCAATTCGGAGCGCGACGCCACCTCCATAATTTCAAAAATGGTGGTGAGCGCGAAATGGTGGTCGAGGGGATCCGAGCGCTGGCTGAGCTTATTGAACCGCGCAAACAAATGCTGCAGGCGCAAATAGGTCCGAATGCGTTCGTTGAGGGGGTATTCGTAAAGTATCACGCTGTGTCTTTCAGTGGCAAGATCATAGCTCGAAGCGGGTCCACATTTCAGTCACTTTGGCTTGGAGTTGCGTCAAATCGATGCCCTCATTGAAAATGACCAGGTCGGCACAGGCCAAGCGTTGCTCTCGGGTTGCTTGCTGCGCCATGATGCGCTCAATCTCTGGACGGCTGAGTTGGCTTCGCGCCATGACCCTTTGAATTTGCGTTTCAGGCAAGCAGTCGACCACACAGATTTTGTCCAATTGGGGTCGCCAGCGCGCAAGGCCTTCCACCAACAAAGGCACGTCAAAAACCAAACAAGTTTTGCCAAGCTCGATGGCCTTTTGAGCTTGCTCTTGCAGCAGCAAACTGACCAAGGGATGGAGGATGCTTTCGAGTTGACGTTTGCTGTCGGGATTGGAAAAAACCAAGCTGCGCATGGCATCGCGGTCAAGCGCGCCTTCGGGGGTGATCATGGTTTCGCCAAAAGTAGCCAGAATGACGGGAATGGCTCGGCCACCCACTTGGGTGAGCGATCTGGAAATGGCGTCGGCGTCTAGGATGGCCGCACCAGCGTCGGCCAAAAAGCCTGCAACGGTGCTTTTACCGCTGCCAATGCCACCTGTGAGGCCAAGTCGAAGAGGCTTGTGCGTCAACGGCTTAGGCTCCCATGGAAATTCCTAAAAAGAAACATGCAAATCCAGATAGAGCTAAAAATGGACCAAAAGCGAAGTGTCCATTGTGACCCAGTTGCCCCCTGAATTTTTGGACAAGCCCAAAAATCAGTCCAGAAATAGACGCCAACAAAATCAGGGGCAGCAAGCTCCAGACACCCACCCATGCGCCCAAACCTGCGAGAAGCTTGAGATCGCCTTGGCCCATACCCTCTTTGCCTGCCAATTTTTCAAATCCCCAACTGATTAGCCACAAAATGCCATAGCCCAAAACTGCGCCACCCAGCGATTGGACAAGGGGCGTGTGGGTTAAAGACAGCGCGCTTCCAATGAGACCCGTCCACAAAAGTGCTTGAGTGAGGATGTCTGGAAGTAAGAAAGTTTCGGCATCTATCCATGCCAAAGCAAGCAAAGTGGCGCAGAAAAAACAGGCCATCAAGGCTTGCAAGGTGAGTCCAAATTGATGCAAACACATGACGAACAAACTCGCGGTGAGGACCTCAACGACAGGGTAACGCAGTGAAATGCTGTGAGCGCAGTGACGGCATCGACCTTTAGAAATGACAAATGAAATGAGAGGAATGAGCTCGTACCAATGCAGCACATGATGGCAATGGGGGCAGTGTGAACGCGGGGACGCTAAATTGAAAACGGCTGTTGGCTTTTCCTCCGATTGAAGAATCATGACGGGGAGTCGATGAATCAGCACATTGACAAAGCTGCCCACAATGAGCCCCAAGACAGCAAACAAAATGAGGGCCTCTAAGTTCAGTGAGGACATTAAAAAACCTGCCCTAAATTGAAGATAGGCAAATACAAGGCCACCAAAATGCCGCCGATGAGTGTGCCCAGCATGACCATGAGGATGGGCTCGAGCAATGTCGATAAATTTGAAAGGCCGTGGTTCACATCGGATTCCATGAGTTGGGCGGCGCGAAGCAGCATGTGGTCGAGTGATCCTGTTTCTTCGCCAATGGCACACATTTGAGCCAACATGGGGGAAAACAAACCCGATTTTGACATGGCCTTGTTCAAACTGTTGCCTTCTTGAAGTTGTTTGGCCAAAACAGGCGTAAAGGCTTGGATGGTGGGAGATTGGGTGGCACCGCCTGCAGGATACACCGCATCGGCCAAAGGCATTCCAGCCTCTAATAAAGCAGACAAACTATAGGCCCACCGAACATTGACCGCGGCTTGGCACAGCGGTCCTAATACTGGTAAGGCCCATACATGCTGCTCGCAAACTCTTTGAAGGCCTTGCGACTTGGCATGCCATTGCTGCAATAGCAGGCCCACAGCAAACAAAGCCAGGCAAATGAAGCCTGCCCATTGGGACATGAATTGGCTGATGCTGACCAAGCATTGGGTTGCCCACGGTAAATTGGCGCCCATGCTTTTGAAAACTTCTTCAAAAATAGGAATGACCCACAGCATGATGACGCTGATGACCACCAAGGAGACCAATAAGATACTGCTTGGATAAATGATGGCATTTTTAAGTTTGGCCTTTAGGAGTGCTTGTGCTTCTAAGGTGTCGGCCAAGCGGCTTAGTGTGGTTTCTAAGATGCCCGCACTTTCTCCAGCGTGCAATAAATTGCAATAGAGCGGACTGAATACCTTGGGATGTTTTTGAAAAGCTTGGTGAAGTGATTGACCCGCTAGAACATCAGATCGAAGGCTTTGCAAGGTAGACCCAAAATTCTTTCGAGTTTTGCGCGAACCCACTGCGCTTTGACTTAAGAGGTCGAACGCTTGCGACAAAGGAATGCCAGCACCCATGAGGGCAGACCATTGCCGTGTGAACACATTGAGTGTTTTGGGCGGAATGTCTTTTGAAGCGGCGTTGCGGACGGTTGGGTTGTTGCGCCTGGCCAATGCGCGGCGAAGGGCGATATCTTTCGAGGACAGGCTTGGGGTGGTCATGAATCCGATGAATTGAAGCTGCCGTTTTTAATTCGTTGTGTGCGCCAACACTTCTGAGATGGAAGTGATACCCAATGCGGCTTGCAACAAGCCTGCATGCCTTAGCGACAAGACGCCTTCTTTTTCAGCTTGTGCAGTTAAGACGCTGCGACCGGCATCTTGCAAAATTAAATGTTGAAGCGTGGGCGTGATAGGCATCAATTGAAAAATACCAATGCGCCCCCAATAACCTTTGTGACACTCAGCGCAGCCGTGAGCCGAAAAAAATTTTGGTGCTTGAAGGGTGTCGACATAGGAGGGTTGCCAGCCTAAATTTTTGAGCAAACTGTTTGAGACCAGGGCTGGCACTTTGCAATGGCGACACAAGCGTCGAACCAAGCGTTGTGCAGAAATGAGACTGATGCTGGAGGCTAAGTTGTAAGTGGCCATGCCCATGTTGCGCAGTCTGACCAAGGCGCTGGGTGCATCTTCTGTGTGCAGGGTCGACAAAACCAAATGACCTGTTTGAGACGCTTTGACGGCCATGTCTGCGGTTTCGTGATCGCGAATTTCGCCCACCATGAGCACATCGGGGTCTTGTCTTAAAAAGGCCCGAAGCGTGGTGGCAAAGTTAAGGCCAATTTTTTCTTTGACATTGACCTGATTGATGCCGGGCAATTGAATTTCAGAGGGGTCTTCTACCGAGGCAATGTTGATTTCAGGTTTGTTCAGCTGATGAAGGCAGGCGTACAAAGACTGCGATTTGCCTGAGCCAGTGGGTCCTGTGACCAAAATCATGCCATGAGGCTTTTCAAGCGACTCGCGCAGTTGGCGCTGATCGGAAGCGGGATAGCCCAAGCGATCGAAGTTGAGTTTTTCGAGGTCGTTGGACAAGATGCGAACAACCAGTTTTTCACCAAACAAAGTGGGCAAGGTGCTGATGCGCAGGTGAAGTTTTTGCGCATTGTGAAGGCCGATGCTCATGCGGCCATCTTGCGGTAATCTTTTTTCGGCAATGTCTAAATGGGCCAGTACTTTGATGCGCGAAGCAATGTGTTCCCGAAATTCAAAAGGTGGCGGTGTAATTTCTTGAAGTACGCCATCGATGCGCAACCGAACTCTGTAGAAATTCTCAAAGGGTTCAAAGTGAATGTCTGAAGCGCGTAACTGGTGCGCACTTTCAAACGTTTGCTGCAAGTAATGAACAGCAGGGGCATCTGAGTGAGCAGGTCGAAGGCCAGAAGAGAGTGAGTCCATCGTTGCGCCAAATGTTGGAAGAAAGGACTTCCATCATGAACTTGAAAGACGCAATTAAACTCACTCAAATTAAATGCAAGTACTTGTGAGTGTCATTCAAATTCAAGCGCCAATTTGACTTGGCACTGCCAGCTGGCCAGCAACAAAACAAGTATTAAAGCAAGACTTTCAAGTATTGGACCCGACAATGTTTCTGCATCTATTTGACTTAGAAATTGCATGAGAACTGTGGCAACGGCAACCATACAAACCAACCATGAAAGGGAAGTCCAAGTTTCTGAATTGGAGCGACTGTGTTTTTGAGATGCAGCCACTTTGTTGAGAACCTGCGAAGTGAAGTGCGCGTCTTCTGGCAAGTTGCTCGCAATTTGTTTTTTAAACCAAACCTCAAATTCGTCTATTTGGGGATCATTCATTTTGATTCCTTCACACTAGAGGGTGACTGCCAAGCAGACATAACATCACGCAACTTTTTCAAACCACGTTGTGAATGTGTTTTAACGGTGCCAAGCGGCATGTCTAAAAGTTTCGCAGTTTCATCCATGCTGAGATCGGCAAAATAGCAATGCGCAATGACCTCTCGCTCTGCCGCACTCAGAACTTGAAGCGATCGATCAATGTCAATGGCAAGCATGGCATGGTGTTCACTGCTGGCTGTTGATGGTTCTTGTGCTTCATTCAGTAAGCCTTCGTCTGACTGCTCCAAAAATTCTGCAATGTGCGGTGTTCGACGCACATGATCGAGAAAGGTATTTCTGGCGATGCGCATCAGCCACGTTTTAAAACTCGACTGAAATTTGAATTGAGTCAGTGATCGATGCGCTTTGATGAGCGACTCTTGCGCCAACTCGTCTGCAATGGCTTGAACACCCGTCAGACTGCGCAAATAAAGACGGAGTCTGCCTTGATGGCGTTGGATCAGTTGTTCAAAGGCAATGCTGTCTGGTTGAAGAATGGCTCGGCGAATTAACGCTTCATCTGTTGGCTCAATTGGGTCTGTCATGCATCAGTGTTGCAGACTGAATCAAGCTTCTTTTTTTCTTGATTCAACCCACCAGATGAGCAAAAAGCCGACTCCAATCATGAATGGGATCATGCCTACAGCCCAGAGCCAAGTGGGGCCGCCATCCATTTCTCTAAACAGGAACATGAGACCTAAGCCAATGGCGATATTGATGACCCCCGACCGAAGTTGTGAAGTGGGTGACCAAGTTTTAGCTTGCTGCTTTGAGTCATTGGCCACAGCATCAATTAACTCTGGTGGAATGGGTGCGCCCTTTTCAGTCATCAATCGAACGGTGTCATGCAACATTCGGTTGCGCTTGATGCGCACCACGCCGGCCATGATGATGGCCACAATGGGAATAAAAAGCGCCAAAATTGGAATGGCAAAAGGGGCCAAATGCTTCAGAGTGTGTCCAAAATCCATGTGAGTCTCCTAGTGTGAATGTGCATTAGACGCGTTCACCACGGCATTTGGATTCAATTTTTCGGAATTAAGTTGAAAGTTTTTTCAACGACAGATCGGTCCTCTGGGTCTTTGAGAGCGGCCAAACTTTCTGTGGCCCGCTCACGCCACAATTGGAATTCATCCATTCGCGCATTGGCATGGGCAGCCAGCGCGTAGATGGTGTGGACAAAAGCCATTTCCCAATCGGGTGTGTCAGATTTGGCTTCAAAGAAGTTTTTCATTTTTTCTGCATAGGCCCATGCACTGGGTCCCATGTTCATTCGCGCATGGACCAAGGCCAACAGCATCACGCTGCGCATTTGGTGCAGTTCCGTGCCTATGACTCGCCAGTGCCAAGCGGAGGCATGCGCGGCGTCTAAAAGTTCGGGGTGATTCAGGACTTCGCCGCTGCTTTCGGACAGATCCCATGCTGCGTTATTGGCTTGCATGGCAAAGAACCTGTGCCAGCTTTCTATTTGGAGGTTGTCGGGTGATTGGCTCATGGGAAGTCTTTTGAAAAGAAGCTTGTATTGGAAATCAAAAATTGTTAACACTGTAAAAAAATATTGACACAATGTTAAAAATATTTAACATTAATGTATTCAAAAAAACACGCTTTGAAAGATTTAAAAATGCACTCAAGAGAAAGAACGGCTTGGGCTTGGTTGGTTTGCCTTTTGATGGTCCCGTCCATTTACTTTGCGGGGCTCAATCACTCAGATTGGGTTCCTGGCAATGAAGAATTGAGTCGTTTGGCGGCCCTGTCGATGCCATTGATCGTCATGGCTTTCGTCGCTTTGGGCGTGCGTGCCTTCAACATCATCAAGGCCAGACAGACTGGTCAAGAATTGTTGGATGAACGCGATCAGTGGATCGAAATGAAATCGACTTCAGTGTCTTATCACGTGCTCATGGCCGGCATGATTGTGGTCGGCATGATGATGCCCTTCAGTGCCACGCGTTGGGAGTTGGTTGACACATCATTTTTCTTCATTGTGCTGGCAGAGGTGGTCCACAGTTGCATCACGATTTACGGCTATCGCAAAGGGATCCATGCTTAAACGACGCTTGACGAACAAGGTCAAGACGTTTCGCTTCTTGGCCAACGAAATGACGCAATCTGAGTTGGGTGAACAAGTAGGCGTTACCCGCCAAACCATTGCAGCCATTGAAGCGGGTAAATATTCGCCCAGTTTGGAATGCGCCTTCAGGATTGCAGAGGTGCTGGGCCAGCCCTTGCAAGAGGTTTTTCATTGGGAATGATTGTCAAATTGATTCAAACTTTCCATAGATTCAATTTGTTTTGATTCAAAATTTAGATCAAAATGAGGTGTGCTTCAATGCATAAACTGTGAGACGCCCATGAAATTCATCTTAATTTTGGCCATGATCTTGGTGTTCAACGCTGAGGCCAGTGACCCACCCAAGGGCGATGGCAAAAAGCCAGAAAGATCGGCCGTGCCAGAGCGCATCACGCGCCCCAAAGCCAAGCCAGACGATTTGCCACAACAAGTTGAAAAGAGAGAGGCTGGAGAGGGCTGCAGCAAGTTTGAGTACAAAGAGAAGCCAGCCAAGATTGTCTGTCTTAACAAAGCCACGGGTGAAAAGCCGAAGCCGCCTGCCAAATAATCGATGCAGCTTACGCAGCCAATCCTACAAACACGTTTTGTACGTCGTCGTTGCTGTCAATGGCAGACAAAAAGTTTTCAACCTCTTCAAGTTGTTCGGCACTGAGGTTGGCAGGATTCACTGGATTTTTGGGTTTATAGCCCAGCTTGTTGGAAAGCACTGTGAACCCATGATCTGGTAAGGCCTTGCTGACCAAGTCTAAATCGGTGGGGTCAGTGATGAACACCGTCACGCCGTCTTCATCAGCAGGTTCAAAGTCTTGGGCGCCTGCTTCAATAGCGGCCAGTTCTGCATCTGCGCCGTTTTGTGAGGGTTCTGCTTCAATCATGCCCACATGATCAAAGTCCCAAGACACTGAACCTGATGAACCCAGTTGGCCTTTTCGGAAAAGCACGCGAACTTCAGAGGCTGTACGGTTGAGGTTGTCAGTCAGGGCCTCCACCATGACGGGCACTTGATGAGGGGCAAACCCTTCATAGATCACACGCTCAAACTGGACTGGGTCGCCCAATAAACCAGCCCCTTTTTTGATGGCACGCTCTAGCGTGTCTTTGGGCATGGAAACTTTTCGCGCTTGTTCTACGACCAAACGCAAACGGGAGTTGGCGGCGGGATCAGCGCCATTTTTGGCAGCCATCATGATGTCTTTCGCCAATCTGCCAAACAATTTGCCTCTGGCATCGGCAGCTTGTGCCTTGCCTTTTGCTTTCCACTGCGCGCCCATTTGATTTACTTTCTAAGTCTGTCTTGGTGCTTAAGTTTAATTCATCAGTGCAGTCCCAAAAAGTTGGCGTAGACGTTCGCTTATTGAGGCTTGGGTCCCTGATAGACCCTGACGTAATCGACTTGAAAGCTGACTGGGAAAATGGAATCGTCAACGGGTCCGCCTAAGTCGCCGCCAATGGCCAAATTCAAGAGCAAGTATTGCGGATGATCGAAGGGCCAAATGTCTTTACCGCCGGCCATTTTGGGAAACCTCACGTGTTGCTTGCCATCAACACCAAACACCACATCGTGCGGTGTCCAATGCATTTGATAACGGTGAAAGGCTGTGCATGCATCGGGTATGTGGACAACGCCGCCCACGGCCTGTCCCGCGTGCCCCGCTTTGACATGCACCGCGCTGGAGGTCTGTCCTGGGGTATGACCCATGTGCTCCATGATGTCCAGCTCGCCGTCATCTGGCCATTGCCCTTTGGTGCCCAATGTCCAGATGGCAGGCCAAGTTCCTTTACCACATGGCAT
>JBIKJX010000349.1:0-2771 GCA_044360785.1 Limnohabitans sp. | reverse complement strand
AAATTTGGGGCGGCTCTTGAAATTTGCCAGCCATGGCTTCTGCGGTCGAACTGAAAATGTCCGTGACGCGAATGGATTGACTGCTGAAGTTGAAGGTGAATTTTTTGGACTCAATGCGGCTGGCCAAGGTCAGTCCAACGATGGCCACAGCCACCGATTGAGAAGCCAAATTGGTGGCACTTTTGGTGTGATTTGACGCTTGCTGTTTTTGGAGCAAGTTGTTGAGGGCTGTGGTCGAGAGTTGGGCAATGCCGCTGATGGCATGGCCTTGTTCGGTTAGCCGTTTTAACAAGATGGCCTTCAACACATCGTCTTCGGTGTAGAGGCGGTGGTTTGTTTCTGTTTTGTAGGGCTTGAAAGTTTCGTAACGAGCCTCCCAAATGCGCAGGGTAGGCGTTGGAACGCCACTCAAACTTGACACTGCGCCTATTTTGTGAGGGTGTGTTTGTACAGTTTTGCTGACAGTCATACGTGCCTTGAATAGATTTTGAGTAATTTAATTTTGATTTAATAATTTCATTATAGGTTTTGTTTAGAAAAGGTGTTAAATTACTTTTCAGTCACACAAAAAAGGGTCGCCATGTTGAATAAACGTTCTATGCAAGGTTTGAAAGTCGTTTCGCACATTGCCAGCGCGCCACTGCACGCACCAGCAACCGCAGAGCAAATTGCCAAGAAGCTCGAGTTTTCGGTGTCTTATGTGGAGGGTTTGTTGAAGGACGCCAAGGCAGCACAACTCATCAAGTCCATCCGTGGCCCTGGTGGCGGTTACCAGTTGGCACAATCTCTTGACAGTTTGTCCGTGTGGGATGTGGTCAGTGCCTATGAAGATGCCATGTCCAAGCCAGAAGAGAAACTCTCAAGCCCTGAGGCTCAACTGGCACAAAGTCTCATGGACGATTGCTGGGCCATAGAACAAAAGTTCCTCAAAGAATCTCCCTTGAGCAGCTTGGTTGACAAACAAGCCGTGCAATCTCCCAGCGCATCCATCAACAAAATGTTGATGAACTTCAAGCCGCTGCCCAAGGCCGTGATGCCTGTTGCACCCAACTCGGTTTTTGACTTGTCAAATTACATGAACTTGCAGGCCGCTTGATCGCAACACATTAAAACGAAGTCAACGCATGGTAATGCATGCTTGTTTTGACCCATCCTCATTGAATGGGCGTAGCGTGCTTCAGCAAATCGTCAATGAGTGACTGAAGCTGCTCAGCCGATGCCTCAAAGGGATCAAACTCGGGATGTTTCAACTGAACGATGGGATCGTTTTCTGAAATGATGACGTGTGCCATCGACCAATTGGGAAATTTGCGTGTGTCAATTTCTTCAATGGCCACCAATTCGATGTCTTGGTGTCGCTTGTCCTTGATGATGGTGTTGTACAAGCGGTTGACGGTGCTTCGCTCGCCCTCCAGCACCTGAATAAACAGTCCTTGTCCCTGACACAAAACGCCCGTAATGCCTGCCACACGGTTGTGCACTCTGGCCGATTCCAAAATAGACCCCGTGACCGTTGTCGTGATGGCGCCTGTGGCTCGGCTAATGTACAAAAGGCGAATGAGCATGGATTCCTTTTTGGCGTTGGGTCAATCAAGTTTGATATTGGCTTTGGTGATGATGGCGCCCCACTTGCGCGTTTCGGCATCAATGAAAGCTCTAAAGGCGCTCGGTGTGCCGCCGCCAATGATGAGGCCTTGCTTGAGCATGTTTTGCTTGAATGCGGAATCGGCCATAGCAGCATTGACATCGGCGTTAATGCGCGCAACGACATCGGCTGGCGTACCTGCAGGCGCGAACAAACCGTTCCAAGCCAAAGCGTCAAACCCTGTGTAACCCGCTTCTGCCACTGTGGGCAAGTCGGGCCTGGTACTCAGGCGTTGAGGGCTGGTAACGGCCAACAACTTCAACCGACCGCCTTGTACCAAAGACAGCAATGCGGGTTCAACGGCCATCAACGCTTGTGTTTCATTTTGTGCCACAGACAAGGCTGCAGGCGGTGAACCATTGAACGGCACATGGGTTGCTTCAAAGCCAGCGGTGGCTTTTAACAATTCCATCGACAAATGAGAGGAGCTGCCAAGTCCGACCGAAGCGTAGTTGACTTTGTCGCCTTGATTTTTGGCCCAAGTGACAAACTCTTTGAAATTTTGCGCGGGGTGATTGGCAGGAACCGCCAACACGTTGGGCTGCGAGGTGGTTAAGACCACCGGAATTAAATCTTTGGTGGGGTCGTAGGGCATTTTCTTGAACATAAATGGACCAAATGCCACAGGTCCATTAAAGCCAATCCCCAGGGTGTAGCCATCGGGCTCTGCCTTGGCCACCACATCCATGCCAATGGTGCCGCCAGCGCCAGGTTTGTTTTCTACCACCAAGGGCTGGCCCCAGCGAGTTTTAAGCGTGTCCGACATGCCGCGAACAATCACGTCCAATGAGCTGCCTGCTGGTGCAGGCACCACGACTTTGACAGGTTTAGTGGGCCAATTTTGAGCGCTGGCTGTGAGCGAAGTGAGTCCCATGCATGTGAGGGCCATGCCTGCCAAGGCCCATTGCATCAAGCCGCGAGTAGAAATTCGCTTATTCAATTTCAGTGACTCCCGTGACAAAATAATCGGTATCGCCAAAACATGTGGTTGGCAGGCCTTTGTGTTGTTCGTAATTGAGCGTGACGCGCTTGCCCGCCGCGGCTGTTATTTTTTGAGCGACAGCTTCATCTCGAACCGTAAAAAGGAATTTCTCGGGCGCTGCGCCGGGCATGGCCACCAAAGACA
>JBIKJX010000348.1:0-2773 GCA_044360785.1 Limnohabitans sp. | reverse complement strand
TTCCAAGCGCAAGGCATGTATGACAATGTGACGTGCTTCACGCTCTACTTCAATGCCCGCACGCGCGTAGTCGTACAAAGCTTTGCCGTCCTTTTTCAAGGCGCTGTACATCGGTGGAATTTGATCGATGGGGCCTGTCAATTTGGCTTGGACTTGCTGCAATTGTTCTGGTGTAAAGCTGACCGGTTTTTCTGCAACAACTTCACCTTCTAAATCGCCCGTGCTGGTTTGAACGCCCAAGACCAGAATGGCTTCGTATGATTTGTCTGCATCTAAATGCAATTGACTGAACTTGGTGGCGGCACCAAAACACAAGGGCAAGACGCCAGTGGCCAATGGGTCCAAAGTGCCTGTGTGCCCTGCTTTTTCGGCACGAAGCAACCACTTAGCTTTTTGCAAAGCATCGTTACTGGACATTCCGTATGGTTTGTCTAACAACAGCACCCCATGCACAGGGCGCCGTTGCACCCTGGTGCGTGGCGCGTTCATGTCATGCCTCGTCTTTTGAACGTGAAGCCACGGCCTTAGAAATCAAGGCATTCATGTCCGATGCACGCTCTGTGGTGCGATCAAAAATGAAATGAAGCGTGGGAACCGTGTGAATTTGCAAACGCTTGAACAAGCCATTGCGCAAAAAACCAGCAGCTGCATTCAAGCCCGCCGTTGCCTCTTCTGGTTTGCCAGTGATCAAACTGAAGAAGACCTTGGCATGCGCATAGTCTGGCGTGACCTCGACGGCATTCAAAGTGACCATGCCCACACGAGGATCTTTGAGCTCGCGCGCAATCAGCTCCGACAGATCGCGTTGGATCTGATCGGCAACGCGGAAACCGCGATGTGCTGAGCTGGTAGGTTTGCGTGCCATGAGGGTGTATGCGTGTTCCTGTGTTTACAGCGAACGAGCAATCTCTTTAACTTCAAAGAATTCCAGTTGGTCGCCCACTGCAATGTCGTTGTAGTTTTTGAGTTTGATACCGCACTCGAAACCTTCTTTGACTTCGCGAACGTCGTCTTTGAGGCGTTTGAGAGAGTCGATGTCGCCGGTATAAATGACCACGTTGTCGCGCAGCAAACGGAATTTGGAAGAGCGCGTAACCTGGCCGTTGGTGACCATACAACCTGCAACCGTACCAATCTTGGAAGCCACAAACACAGTTCGGATTTCGGCCATACCAATGACTTCTTCCTTTTGCTCGGGTGCCAACATGCCAGACATCGCCGCCTTCAATTCGTCTACAGCGTCATAAATGATGTTGTAGTAATGAATGCTGACGCCATTGCCTTCGGCTTGTTTGCGGGCACCTGCGTCGGCACGCACGTTAAAGCCAATGACCACGGCTTTGGAGGCGATGGCCAAGTTGATGTCGGACTCGCTGATACCTCCAACCGCTGCATAAACCAACTGAACCTTGATCTCGTCGGTCGACAATTTGAGCAAAGATGCAGCCAACGCTTCTTGTGAACCTTGCACATCGGCTTTGACAATGATGGGCAAGGTTTTGACTTCACCTGCATTCATGTCTGTGAACATGTTTTCCAACTTGGCGGCTTGTTGCTTGGCCAGTTTGGTATTGCGGAATTTACCAGCGCGGTAGGTGGCAATTTCACGGGCGCGACGCTCGTCACTCAGCACCATGAATTCATCACCCGCTTGTGGCACTTCGGTCAGACCTTGAATTTCAACAGGGATGGAAGGCCCTGCCGATTTGATCGGTTTGCCGTTTTCATCCAACATGGCACGGACACGGCCAAATGTTTGACCTGCCAACACCACATCGCCTGTCGACAATGTGCCAGATTGAACCAACACGGTGGCCACAGGACCACGACCTTTGTCGAGACGAGCTTCAATGACCAAGCCTTTGGCTGCTGCATCGACAGGTGCTTTCAACTCAAGCACTTCGGCTTGCAGCAAAACTTGTTCGAGCAATTCATCAATACCGGCACCTGTTTTGGCAGAAACACCGACGAATGGTGAATCACCACCGAACTCCTCTGGCACCACTTCTTCTGCAACCAATTCGCCTTTGACGCGATCGAGGTTGGCATCGGGCTTGTCAATCTTGTTGATGGCCACAACGATCGGCACACCGGCTGCTTTGGCGTGTTTGATGGCTTCTTTGGTTTGCGGCATGACGCCGTCGTCGGCGGCAACCACCAAGATCACGATGTCGGTGGCTTGTGCACCACGGGCACGCATGGCCGTGAAAGCCTCGTGACCTGGCGTGTCTAGGAAAGACACCATGCCACGCGCTGTTTCAACGTGATAGGCACCAATGTGCTGCGTAATGCCACCGGCTTCGCCAGAGGCCACTTTCGCACGGCGAATGTAGTCGAGCAAAGAAGTTTTACCATGGTCAACGTGACCCATGACTGTGACAACAGGTGCGCGAGCCAACAAAGGCGCATCGCTTTGAGACACTTCATCGTCGGTAAACGCTTCGGGATCGTCTAGGGCTGCAATGACCGCTTTGTGTCCCAACTCTTCCACCACAATCATGGCGGTGTCTTGGTCCAAGGGCTGATTGATGGTGACCATTTGGCCCAACTTCATCAACTGCTTAATGACTTCAGAGGCCTTGATGGCCATCTTGTGAGCCAACTCGGCAACCGTGATGGTCTCGGGCACGTGAACTTCAATGACGCGGGCTTCTGCTGGTGCTGATTGCACTTGCTCTTCGCGATCACGGTCATTGCCGCGACGATTCTTAGGACCACCGCGCCAATTGTTACGATTGCCCACACCACCGCTGGTATCACCACGAGTAGGAAT
>JBIKJX010000347.1:0-2787 GCA_044360785.1 Limnohabitans sp. | reverse complement strand
ACTGAAACGGCCAATGAAAGGATCGGTCAGGGCATCGATCAAACGCGTGAGCAACAAAACGATGCCCAACAAACTCAAAGGGACCGCATATTGCGTGGCGTAAAGGTGCGGCACATTGACGTACATGGGCAAGGCCACAAAGGCCAAAGGCATTGCAAGCAAGCCATAGGCCGCAGCGTGCCGATGCAATATGCCCAAGGCGCTCATGGCTTGTTCATCCAAGCTTGCCTGAGTTCTGGCGCAGAGGTGGCCTCATGAAGCCAAATGCCAAAAAAGAGTTTGGCAAACTGCGGGTCAGGAATCAGCCCCAGCCGTTTTTGATGAATCCAAAATTCTGCGCCTTCGTTTGGCTTGTACACGCCCAAGAGCTTGTCACCTTTGCCAATTGCTGGAAATATTTCGGTCATGGCTTTCAACCACTGGGCCTCTTGCTCTGCATTGAACTTGCCAATTCGTTTCATTTCTTCAATGGAGCGTTTGGCAATCTCTTTGCCTTCAAATTTGCGCAAATACGTAAGTTCAAGTCCAAAGCTTTGCGTGCTGTATTGCTGCACTGAGAATTCAGGGCGCGTCCACAAGCGAGCGTCATAAATTTCGAAGCCCCAAATTTTTAAACGTTGCGCTTCGCTGGGCCGCGAACCCGGCAAGATTTGTTCACTGGCATGGGCAAAAACGCCGGCTGACATACTGGCAATCAAAACGACCGCCATCGAGACGCGCTGGCCCATGCGCTTGAGTCGCATTGGCTTGGGTGTTGCGTATGCAGTGGCCACGTTACGCACGCTTTTGCAAGGTGAACTGGATGACGTCCGTATTGGACTCATCAAAAGCAGCTTCGCAGTACGCTAAATAAAACTCCCACAAGCGCAAGAATTTTTGATCAAATCCCAACTGCAAAACCTGCGCCTCATGCGACATGAAGTCATGACGCCAGCGTCTCAATGTTTCTGCATAGTCAGGACCAAACTTGAGTTCGTCAATGACCTCCAGCCCTGCCAAACGAGCTTGGCGACGAAACTCTTTGGGGCTTGGCAAACAACCACCCGGGAAGATGTACTGTTGAATGAAGTCGGTTGATTTGACGTACCTGTCAAACAAGCTGTCGTCAATCACAATGCTTTGGATGCACGCTTTGCCACCTGGCTTGAGCAACTGGCTGATTTTTTGAAAGTACGTCGGCCAATACGATTGGCCAACGGCTTCGATCATTTCAATGGAGCAAATCGCGTCATAAGGGCCATCTTGAATATCGCGATAGTCCTGCAAACGCAAATCCGCCTGCTCAGTTTTACCGTTCCATTTCATCCGCGCTTTGGCAAACGCCAACTGCTCGGTCGACAAGGTCACGCCCGTCACCTTGGCGCCAAAATCAACCGTAGCCATTTCAGCCAATGCGCCCCAACCACAGCCAATTTCTAAAACTCTGCTACCCAACTCGACATCGGTCATGCGCAGTGCGCGCCTGACTTTGGCCCTTTGCGCCGCCGCCATTTCCTGATTGAAGTCGCCTTCAAACAAAGCCGACGAATAGTTCATCGTGCCATCCAACCACAACTCATAAAACGCATTGCCCAAGTCGTAATGCGCATGGATATTTTTACGGCTGTTGGTTTTGTTGTTTCGATTGAGCAAGTGGCGAATGCGGTACGCCATGCGGCCCCACCACGAGCCATAAATGAGGTCCTCAACGGCACGGCGGTTTTGAATCATGACGCGCAGCAAGTCGCTCAAAGAAGGCGTGCTCCAATCGCCTGCCATGTAAGTTTCGGCAAAACCAATGTCGCCCGATTTCATGCTGGCTGAAAAAACTTCCCAGTTTTTCAAACTGATGGCAGCGTGTGGCAACGACGTGTTGCCGTAAACCTTGGTGCTTCTGTCTGGAAACTGAATGGTCAAGGTGCCGTGTTCAATTTTTTCCAGCAAGCGCAAAACTCTGCGGGCCGAGGCAGGGGCCGACTGAAGGGCCACATTGGACTGTGTTGAGGTGGTGGTGTTCATGATCCGCTGGATTTTGATGAAGCAATGGAAGGTGAATGACCCCGCGTCACAAGGTTTGACGGGGGGACTGGTTTAGAAAAGAATGGCACGCGCTTAAGCCAAAGCAACAAGGCATGCCAATGAATGCGCGCTACAACCGCAAACGTAAAAAACGGAAAAGACCACAGGGCCCGTTTTAAAGCTGTTGCATCGGCAGGAACAAGTGTGCCGCTCATGCTGGTTTCGATGAGCGGGCCGCTGTCGTCGAAATGATCAACGCGTGCAACCAATCTCTCTTGACCATTCAAAATGGTGCGCATGAACCTGAATTGGTAGTGTCCGTTGACTTCACAAAAAGGTGACACGTGAAACACTTTGCTGGCCATTTCCGTCTGGCCCCATTTGGGCGCGTCTAACAAATAGCTGTGCCTCTCACCAAACGTGTTGTGAACTTCGGCGACGATGGCAGCCAAACTGTTGTCAGCGCGATGGCAGTACCAAAAACTGACGGGCTTGAAGGTGTAACCCAGAACGCGTGGAAAAGTTTGCAACCAAACCTCACCCTCTGCGTCATGAATACCTTCTTTTTCCAAAATTTCATTCAGCCAAGCCAGTGCGCCACCCTGCTCTGGCGCGCGGCCATCACCATGGTCAACATCATGAAAAGACAAGCAACCCGCGCGGTTGATGGGCAAATCTCTGAAGGCCGACGCATTGCCATTCGCTTGTTGTTGAAGGCTGCGCATTGGCAGCATCAAAAAATAGGCGCCATAGTGAAAGGCGTGCACGGCCGGACGACGGCGTACATGC
>JBIKJX010000346.1:0-2788 GCA_044360785.1 Limnohabitans sp. | reverse complement strand
AACTCATTTTTTTATCTCCAGGAAAATTTCAAACTAGTGGGGCCAAGCGTTACACAACTCTTTCAAATCCAACACCGTGAAAGGTGCTGGATGAGTGTCGTGTGACCAAATTTTTTCATCACGGTTAACCCAAACCGATTGCATGCCAGCCCTTTGAGCTGCCAAGACATCCAAATGTGGATCATCGCCAATGTGCAGCACCTCTTCTGGCAAGACACCAAGGGCTTCAGCCCCCGCATGAAACATTTTGGGGTCGGGTTTGCCAACGCCCAAGCTGATGGGATTGAAAGCTGCTTGAAAATATTGGCTAAGTCCTACCTTGTGAATATCGGCATTGCCATTGGACAAAGCCACCATTGGATATTTGGACTTTAAAAAATCGAGCGCAGGGAGCGCATCCTCATAAAAGCTAACTTGTTGTCTGGCTTCAAAAAAAACTTCAAATGCGGGTTCTGCCAAATTGGGATCCTCGCCTGCCCTTTGCAACAAAACTCGAATGGCCTCCCGCCTAAGTGCAGACAAATCGTTCCCTAAATCAGGACGTAAAGCTGGCATTTCCTCTCTAATCTTCCGTTGATAGCCTGGAATCGCGCACAAGGGCACAGTTTGGGGCGCTTTTAGCGCCAGCCATGCAGCTAGCTTTTCTTCGGCGCGACCAATCGTGGGCCAAACAGGCCACAAAGTGTCGTCCAAATCGAGGGAGATGGCCTTAATTTTAAAAAAATCGATCATGGTGAGAGAGAATAACGCATGGCTTTTCAAAAAGAACCCCCCTTCAAACACGGACAAAGTGCCAAAACTGGTGTGCTTTACTGCAACCTTGGCACCCCCGACGAACCCACAGCACCCGCATTGCGTCGCTATTTGGCCCAATTTTTAGGCGACTCCCGCGTCGTTGAGATTCCCAAGGCCGTGTGGTGGCTCATTCTTCACGGCATCATCTTACGGGTTCGTCCTGCAAAGTCAGCAGCCAAATACGCCAGCATTTGGACCGAAGAAGGGTCTCCTCTGAGAGTATGGACTGAAAAACAAGCCAAGGGACTCGAATTGGCTTTGAATGACAAGGGCCATCATGTGGCGGTGAAGTACGCCATGACCTATGGCTCTCCCAGCATTGAATCCCAAATCGATGCTTTGAAATCAGAGGGTGCGACCCGCATCTTGTTGCTGACCGCTTACCCTCAATACAGTGGCACCACCACCGCACCTGTTTTTGATGCCGTGCATCGTTGGAGTTTGAAAACCCGAAACCTGCCCGAGTTTCGTTTTGTCAATCACTACCACGATGATGCAGGCTACATTGCAGCCCTGGCAAGTCGAATTCAAACCAATTGGGACCAGCATGGCCGCGCAGAAAAATTGGTCATGAGTTTTCATGGCGTACCAGAGCGCACGCTTCAATTGGGCGATCCGTATCACTGCGAATGCTACAAAACAGGCCGACTGCTGGCTGAAAAATTGGGCTTGACCAAAGATCAATACATCGTGACGTTCCAGTCACGATTTGGTAAAGCCAAATGGCTTGAGCCCTACACCGAACCCACGCTGATTTCACTGGCACAAAGCGGCACACAAAGTGTTGATGTTGTCTGCCCTGGATTTACGGGTGACTGCCTAGAAACCCTTGAAGAAATTAGCATGGAAGGCCGTGAAGCCTTCTTGCATGCGGGTGGCAAAAATTTCAACTACATCCCTTGCTTGAACAATGATCCTGCGTGGGTGGAATCGCTAGCAGGTATTGCCCTTCAACACATGCAAGGCTGGCCCACGCTGCATACGGATGTTGAAAAAGCAAAAGCGGCCAATGTAAAAACCAGAGAACACGCCTTGTCTTTGGGCGCCAAAGATTAAGCTTTGATGAGTTGACCTTTGACCCGCGTATGCCTGAGTTGTTGCGGGCTTTGAATTAAGGCGTCGCTCTTTGCATGGATGCCTTTAATGCCGCATTGAGTGTGTCAAGTGAATCTGCATAATGTGCGCGTGTGGTTTTTGACAAACCCGCTTTGGCATTGGCTTTTTCTAGCAAACTCACCAACTGTCGAGCGTTGTCACGCATTAAGCTTCGAGCGTCTGCTGGCCATGTACCTGCAGGTTTCACCAACACATCGGTCATGCGGCGCAGTTGCTCACGTTGCAAGTTACGGCGTATTAAATTAGTTTCTTGACCCGACTTGGCTTCTGACCAAATTGCGTCTTGCAGAACGTCGTAAACCTCAGACAAGCCCAATGTTTCTTTAGGATTGCTGACCTTCATGCTGGACTCGGCCAAGCGCGAGGCTACTGCGGGTGAATACACGTGATCCAAAATTTCTTTTTGAACACCCGCCACCAAGCGAGCGACTGAAGTTTGCATGCTGCCGTCCGCAGGCGTCCTCTCAAACCGGTCTGTGGCCAAGCGCGCAATAAACTCTGGCTTGAAATTGAAACTCTCGGTACCAAAGAAGTCTTTGGTGATCAATGCCAAAGCTTCTTTTTGTTGGGCTGCACTGACTGGCTCAAAAACAGGCTTGCCAGACCCTGCGCGTTCACGACGAATGTGGACACCGCCAATGTATTTGGCCGCTAAAGGTGCGACACGATTCAATTGGTTAAATCCGCTTCGAAAACTGCGCGTCAGTCTTTCGTAGCTGTCGCCTGTTGCCAGATTCATATTTTGCAAACGGTCCCACAACTCTCTAGAGAGTTTCATGCGCAGTTTGTAGTAAGCCAAGGGGTCTGAACCCAAGTCAAATCGATTGACCATGGGGTCAACGCCGCCCATGCTTCCGAAGCCAGCGTCTTCATCAGA
>JBIKJX010000345.1:0-2795 GCA_044360785.1 Limnohabitans sp. | reverse complement strand
GCCCAAAACTTGGCAGGATCAAACACTGCACCGGCTTGCAAGACCAAGGCGGCCATACCTGCACGACCTTCTGCGCCTGGCACTTTCACGCCATAGACCGTGATGGATTCCAAACCGGGGAAATCGCCCAAGACATCGGCCACTTCGAGGGTCGACACGTTTTCAGAATTCCATCGGAAGGTGTCGCCAATGCGGTCAACGAACCAGCAATAGCCGTCTTCGTCGCAACGGAGCAAGTCGCCCGAGGACCACCAAGCATCACCTTCACGAAAGACGTTACGGAGAATTTTCTTTTCGGTGGCTTCGGGTGAGGTGTAGCCTTCAAAGCGACCCCCCACAACATCGGGCATGTTGATGATCATGCCAATGCCTTCGCCCACTTCATTGGGGCCGCACTGTTGAAGAAAACCATTTTCATCACGCACATAGCTTTCGGTTTCGATGTCATAGCGCACCAAACGAAGATTGGTTTTTTCCCAAAAAGGCACCCGGCCGCAGGACCCGACACGGTTGTCGACATTGATGGTGTTGGTGTTGGATTCGGTTGAGCCCCAGCCCTCGAAAATATCAAACTCACCAAAGCGCTGAACCCACTGTTCCCAAACCTCAGGGGCCAAACCTGCACCAACCATTTTTTTCAAGCTGTGCGCTTTGTCGTTGGGCTTGGGTGGCACAGTCAGCAAAAAGCGACAGACCTCCCCTACATATTGACAAATGGTGACGTGATGCTGGCGCACATCCGTCCAAAATTCTGTGCGGCTGAATTTGCGGCGCAACAACAAACTGGCGCCTGCAGCAAACGCTGTGGCACCCGCAGACAGCGAAGCTGCGCCGTGATAGAGCGGCAAAAAGCAATAGAAACAATCGTCTTTCTGCACATCCATGGTAATTTGCATCACATCACCCGTGATCAACCAGCGTGCATGACTGATGATGGCCGCTTTGGGCAGACCCGTGGTGCCCGATGTGAAAATGTACAAAGCGGGATCGCCAGCAACTACACCTTCGCGCCATGCTGCTGGTGGATTTTCTGTGGGGGCTGACTCACAAGCCAATTCAAAATTGAGTGTGCAACGGTTGCGAAGTTCTATGCTGGCTGTGTTGTCTGCATCGGGCCACAACCAAAATTGAAGGTCAGAGGGCAGATCGCTGTTGCTCAACAAGCCCAGACATTCTTCACCCATGACGATGAGCTTGGCACCCGTGACTTCGATGGCATGCGCGAGAGGTTTGCCACTGACATTGGTATTTAAAAACACCAACTTCACACCCAACTTAGACAAGCCTAGCCATACAAACAAAAAGGCGGGCCGGTTTTCCATGCACAGACCCACCACATCACCCTGCTTTAAACCCAAATCACGTGCGGCATGCGCGACCTGATTGATGTGTTGATTGGTTTGCGCGTAGGTGTAACGATCGCTGCCAGACAAAATGCAAGGCCGATCGGCAAACTGAGTGGCACTTTCCTCGACACGTTCTGCGAGGGTGTACGTTTGAGACGCACGATGACGCATGCTGGCCTTGGATCGCTTATCGAGTTTGGCCTGGGTTGCTTCACGCGGTAGGATGGTCACTGAATTCACGTGGTCTCCATTTCGACTGAATAGTTGAGTCAATGATTGAGAAATTTCAGCGCACAGGTCTTGGCATTTGCAGACCAAATTGCGCAATCAGTTCACGCTGAATTTCGTTGGTGCCCCCGCCAAAAGTGGTCAGCGTGCAGGCGCGAACTTCATACTCCAGTTCACCCAACAACATGGCGGCAGTCGAGCCTGCCCTGACCAAAGCACTGGACCCAACAATCTCAATGAGTTTTCGCAGAACTTCAATGACGCTTTCCGAGCCATAGACTTTGGTGGCAGAGGCCAAGGCCACATCCATGCGACCGCTCTCCAGCTCTGCGGCAATGCGGAAATTGATCAAGCGCATGGCTTCAAGTCGGGCATAGCACTCGGCCAGTGAACGTTTGACCCAGGGCTGATCGACAGCGCGACGGCCATTTTCATCACGGGCTTTGGCCCACTGCAGAACTTTGCAATAGGGACCAAAAACTTTGTCGGCCCAAGAGCCTAGACCCAAGCGCTCGTGGTTCAGTTGGGCGGTGATCAGCTTCCAGCCACCATGCAACTCACCCACCAATCGATCTGCAGGGACTTCGACATTGTCGTAATAGGTGGCGGAGGTGTAATTGCCAACTGTTTCAATGAGGGTGTGCGAGAAGCCTGCGGCATCGGTGTCCAAAATGAGAATGGAGACGCCTTTGTGTCTTGGCAAATCGGGATCGGTTCGAGCGGCCAACCAAACGTGGTCTGCCGCTTCAATGCCGGAGGTCCAAAGTTTGCTGCCATTCACAATGAAGCGGCCTGTTTGCAGGTCACCCTCGAGCTTGGCTTGTGTTTTCAAAACAGCCAAGTCGGAACCCGCTTGCGGCTCTGAGTAGCCAATGGCAAAGATGAGCTCGCCCGATGCAATGCCAGGCAAGAAGCGCGCTTTTTGTGCTTCAGAGCCCGACTCCATCAGGGCTGGTCCCACCGTGCTGATGGTGACGAAGGGCAGAGGTGCGCCTGCAATGTTGGCCTCTTCAAAAAAGATCAATTGCTCGGTGGCGCTCAGGCCTTGGCCACCATGTTCTTTGGGCCAGCCAACAGCCAGCCAACCATCTTTGCCCATTTGGCGAATGGTTTGACGGTACTCGTCACCGCTTTCAGCACCGCGCAATTGAAGGCGCAGGTCTGGGGTCATGAGGTTGTTGAAATAATCGCGCACTTGCATGCGCAACTTGTGTTGTTCGG
>JBIKJX010000344.1:0-2799 GCA_044360785.1 Limnohabitans sp. | reverse complement strand
GGTTCCAAAACTCATCCCGCCCACAATGACCCAACCAATTTGAATGCGACTTTCTGCGCCAGCGCCTGTGGCGAGCGCCAAAGGCAGTGCACCCAACACCATGGCGCCGGTGGTCATCAAAATGGGACGCAGTCGTTGGCCTGACGCTTTGACAATGGCATCAAAAGTGTCAACGCCCTGCTCCCGCAACTGGTTGGTAAATTCAACGATCAAAATACCGTGCTTGGTAATCAGGCCCACCAAAGTGATCAGTCCAATTTGCGAATACACATTCAAGCTTCCGCCCGTGAGTTTGAGCGTCATGAGCGCACCGAACATGGACAAAGGCACCGAAAGCATGATCACAAACGGGTCGATGAAGCTTTCAAACTGAGCGGCCAAGACCAAGAAGATGAAGAACAAAGCCAGCACAAAAACGATGACCAAAGCACCTTGCGAGCTTCTGAATTCACGGGAGGTACCGTTCAGTTCTGTGGTGTAGCCTGGCTTCAAAATGCCAGCGGCTGTTTTGTCTAAAAACTTCAAGGCATCGCCCAACGCATAGTCAGGTGCCAAGTTGGCCGTGATAGAGACAGAGCGTCTTTGACCGAAGTGGTTGAGTTCACGGGGTGAAACGCTTTCACGAACTTTGACCAAAGCAGACAAAGGGATGACGGTGTCGTTTCGACCGCGCACATAAATATTGTCAATGTCGCTTGGGGTGTTTCGCCCACTCGATTGCGTTTGAACGATGACATCGTATTGCTCAGCATCGCGTTTGTAGCGCGTCACAACGCGGCCACCCAACATGGTTTCAACCGCCTTTGCAACAGCTTCCACACTCACGCCCAACTCGGCGGCCTTGATGCGATCCACATCCACGCGCAACTCAGGCTTGTTCAAACGCAAGTCGACATCGGGAGAAATGAAACCTGGATTCTTGGCAATTTCGTCGAGCATCTGACGTGTGACAGCATTCAAGTTTTGATAGCTGTCGGACGTTTGGATGACGAAGTTGACTGGACGCTCCCTGAAGCCCTGACCCAATGAAGGCGGGGTAATGGGGAAAGCATTGACCCCTGCAGCGCCGTTGAACTTGGCTTGAAGTTCACGCGCAATTTCTAGCGTGGTTCTCTTGCGCTCATCCCAATCAATGGCCCGGTAAATGACACTGCCTTGTGCCACTGTGGGGTTGCCTAGGTTGGCAAAAATACGGTCAAACTCAGGATAGGTGCTGCCAATTTTTTCGAGGATGAGCGCATATTTATCGGTGTAATCCAGGGTCGACCCATCTGGCGCGTTGACAGTAACCAAAACAACGCCACGGTCTTCTAGTGGCGAGAGTTCTTGCTTCATGGTGGGGTAAACAATCGCAATGCCCACACCGCAAGCTAACATGATGGCGATCACCAACCAACGGAAGTGGCGAAGCACTTTGACGAGTAAATTTTCATAACCCGTAGAGATGCCAGTCAGAAGCTTTTCCATAAACCGGTCAAATCGGTTGGGATTGGGGTTATGGCGAAGCAACAAAGAGCTCATCATGGGCGACAAAGTGAGCGCCACTAAACCAGAGACCAACACCGCCCCAGCCAAGGCCAAGGCAAATTCACTGAACAATTTACCCGTTCGGCCTGGCGTAAAAGCCAAGGGTGCGAACACCGCAGCCAAGGTCATGGACATCGCCACAATGGCGAAGCCAATTTCTTTAGCGCCTTTGATGGCTGCTGAGAAAGGATCTAAGCCTTCTTCAATGTGACGGTAAATGTTTTCCAACATCACAATGGCATCGTCCACCACCAAACCAATGGCCAAGACCAGTGCCAGCAACGTGAGGGTGTTGATGGTGAAGCCCGCCAAAGCCATGATGGCAAAGGTGCCAATCAAGCTGACAGGAATGGTAATGATGGGAATGATGGAAGCGCGAAAGGTTCTTAAGAAAACAAAAATAACCAAGGCCACCAAAACAATGGCCTCCAAAATGGTTTGAAAAACGCTCTTGATGGACTTGTCAATGAACACAGAGTTGTCATTGGCCACGCCAATGGCCATGTCGCCTGGCAAGTCTTGCTTCAAGCGTGGCAACATTTCTCGAACGCCTTTGCTCAACTCCAATGGGTTGGCCGTCGCCTGACGGATCACACCCGCAGAAATAGAGGCCTTGCCATTCAGGCGGACGCGACTTCGATCATCGGCCGTTCCCTCTTCGACTTTGGCGATGTCTCGAATTTTGATGGGAAAGCCGTTGACATTGCGAATGGTGATGTCGCCAAACTGGGCTGGCTTGATCAGGTCGGTTTGAGAGGTGACACTGAATTCGCGGAGCTGTGATTCGATACGGCCCGCAGGCAATTCCAAGTTGCTACGACGTATGGCGTCTTCCACATCTTGCGATGTCAAACGGTAAGCGGCCATTCGGTCGGCGTCCAACCACACGCGCATGGCGTATTTACGCTCACCAAAAATACGAACATCGGCCACACCCGTGACGGTTTGCAAACGCGGCTTGACCACCCGGTTAATCAAATCATTGATTTCAAGAGGGGACAAAGTCTCACTGGAGAAAGCCAACCAAATGACTGGAAATGCATCGGCCTCAACCTTGGCAATAACGGGTTCCTCGATGGCCTGGGGCAAGCGGCCTCGAATGCGTGAGGTTCTGTCACGCACTTCGGCGGCAGCCGTGTCGGCATCTTTTTCTAAACGAAAGCGAACCGTAATTTGGGATTGGTCAGCGCGGCTGATGGAGGTGATGACATCAACGGCGTCAATGCCCGCAATGGAGTCCTCAAGCGGCTTGGTAACCTGGGACTCTATCAC
>JBIKJX010000343.1:0-2802 GCA_044360785.1 Limnohabitans sp. | reverse complement strand
CCGCAGGAAATGGCACCACCATGGTGACTGGCTTGGTCGGCCAATTGGCTTGCGCCATCGCTGGCAACAAAGGTGCGGCAGAACTAACTGCTGCCCATTGCAGCAGGGAACGGCGCTGAATGCCATGAATTGAAAATTTCATACTTGTCTCCTTTGATATAAAAAATAAAGCGCCAATGAAACCAATGGCCACCAAGCTTCATCACAAATCAAGCGTTCTTAGGCCTGTTCACCGTGACATACAAAAACACCCCTATCAATACCATGGGCACACACAACCACTGCCCCATGCTCAAGCCCATCGACAACAAGCCCAAATGAGCGTCTGGCTCTCTGAAAAATTCGGCGACAAATCTCAAGCTGCCATACCCGATCAAGAACACGGCTGACACTTGGCCCATGGGTCTGTTTTTGCGGGCAAACCACCACAGCAGCACAAACAACAAAAGGCCTTCAAGAAGAAATTGATAGATCTGGGACGGATGCCGAGGAAAATCCCCACCGCCCCTGAAAACCATCCCCCATGGCAAATCAGCGTCCGCTTGGCGGCCCCACAACTCGCCGTTGATGAAGTTGCCGATACGACCTGCAGCCAAACCCGTAGGCACGCAAGGCGCCACAAAGTCCATGACCTGGAAAAAGGGTCGCTGCCGTGTTTTTGCAAACCAAACCATGGCCGCCATGACGCCCAGCAAACCGCCGTGAAAACTCATGCCGCCCTGCCAAACAAGGGCCATCTCAAGCGGATGGGAAAAATAATAGGCTGGCTGATAAAACAGGCAGTAGCCCAATCGCCCCCCCAAAACGACGCCCAAAACACCCGCAAACAGGATGTCTTCAACGTCCTTGACCTGCCAGTGCGTTAAGCGGGCATAGGGCAAATGAGACAGGCGGCGGGTGGCCAAAAAGTAAAACAAGCCAAAGGCTGCCAAATAGGTCAACCCATACCAGTGAACCGCAATGGGTCCTAACTGGAGTGCGACTGGATTAATTTGAGGGTGCATCAGCATGGGGGGGATTGTGCCTTGTTGTGCATGAATGTGCCTATAGCGTGTTCCCCAATTCGATAGGGGCTTCAGGAGGTCACTTAGAATGCCACTTGTGCACCCATCTGGTCTGGGTGCAAGACCCAGCCACCCTCTATCTAAAGACAAATCATGAGCGACAAGATCATCCCTATCCAACCCGCTACCCCTAGCAACCGCCGTAGCGCCAATATCACCCAAGGCAAATCCAGGGCACCCAATCGCTCTATGTATTACGCCATGGGCTACGAAGAAGGTGATTTCGTCAAGCCCATGGTGGGCGTTGCCAATGGCCACAGCACCATTACCCCTTGCAACAGTGGCTTGCAAAAACTGGCCGATGCAGCGGTACAAGGCATTGAAGAAGCCGGTGGGAATGCCCAAATTTTTGGCACTCCGACCATTTCCGATGGCATGGCCATGGGCACCGAGGGCATGAAATACTCCCTGGTGAGCCGTGAAGTCATTTCTGATTGCATTGAAACCTGTGTTCAAGGTCAATGGATGGACGGCGTCTTGGTGGTGGGCGGTTGCGACAAAAACATGCCTGGCGGCATGATGGGCATCTTGCGGGCCAATGTCCCCGCGATCTATGTCTACGGCGGCACCATCTTGCCAGGACGCTACCAAGGCAAAGACTTGAACATCGTGAGCGTTTTTGAAGCCGTCGGTCAAAACGCCGCCGGCAATTTGAGCGACTTTGATTTGAAAGAAATTGAAAAACGCGCCATCCCAGGGACCGGCTCTTGTGGCGGCATGTACACAGCCAACACCATGTCCTCTTCGTTTGAAGCATTGGGCATGTCGCTCCCCTACTCCTCCACCATGGCCAATCCCCATGACGAGACCCAAAACTCGGCCAAAGAGTCGGCCAAAGTTTTATTAGAAGCCATCAAAAAAGATCTCAAGCCACGCGACATCGTGACTAAAAAATCGATTGAAAACGCAGTGGCTGTCATCATGGCCACAGGCGGCTCCACCAACGCAGTTTTACACTTCCTGGCCATCGCGCACACGGCTGGTGTTGATTGGACCATTGACGACTTTGAGCGCATGCGCAAGAAGATTCCCGTTATTTGCGACCTGAAGCCTAGCGGACAGTATTTGGCAGTGGACTTGCACCGCGCTGGCGGCATCCCCCAAGTCATGAAGGTCTTGTTGAAAGCAGGCTTGTTGCACGGTGATTGCATGACCATTACTGGCAAAACCGTGGCCGAAAACTTGAAAGACATTCCAGACGCGCCGCGCGCCGACCAACATGTCATTCGCCCCATCGACAACCCCATGTACGCGGAAGGCCACTTGGCCATTCTCAAGGGCAATCTGTCACCCGAAGGCGCTGTGGCCAAAATTACGGGTCTCAAAAACCCCGTCATTACAGGCCCAGCCCGCGTGTTTGACGACGAGCAGTCTGCGTTGCAAGCCATTTTGGACGGCAAAATCAAAGCAGGTGATGTCATGGTCTTGCGCTACCTGGGCCCCAAAGGGGGTCCTGGGATGCCAGAAATGTTGGCCCCCACAGGGGCGCTCATCGGCGCAGGATTGGGTGAAAGCGTCGGCCTCATTACCGATGGCCGTTTCTCTGGCGGCACATGGGGCATGGTCGTGGGCCACGTCGCGCCAGAAGCGGCAGCAGGTGGCACCATTGCGTTCGTGAATGAAGGTGACTCGATCACCATCGATGCGCACAAATTGATCTTGGAATTGAACGTGCCAGAAGCAGAGATTGCCAAGCGCCGCGAAAACTGGAAAGCACCTGCACCCCGCTACACACGGG
>JBIKJX010000038.1:0-10386 GCA_044360785.1 Limnohabitans sp. | reverse complement strand
CTTTGCACGCAACTTGGTGGCCGATGTCGAATTCAGCCCAGAAGACGGTTACCGCAGCGACATGGACTTTTTGTGCCAAGTGCTTGAAGCCGTTATTGCAGAAGGTGCAACCACCATCAACGTGCCTGACACAGTAGGCTATGCCGTGCCAGAGTTGTATGGTCAGTTCATCAAAACATTGCGTGAGCGTATTCCTAACTCTGACAAAGCCATTTGGTCAGTGCACTGTCACAATGATTTGGGCATGGCCGTGGCCAATAGTTTGGCGGGCGTTAAGTTGGGCGGCGCACGTCAAGTCGAGTGCACCATCAATGGCTTGGGAGAGCGCGCCGGCAATTGTTCATTGGAAGAAATTGTCATGGCGGTTAAAACGCGCAAAGACTATTTCGGCTTAGAAATGAACATCGATCCCTCTCACATCGTTGCAGCCAGCCGCATGGTCAGTCAGACCACGGGCTTTGTGGTTCAACCCAACAAGGCCGTGGTGGGTGCCAATGCTTTTGCGCACGCTTCTGGCATCCACCAAGATGGTGTTCTCAAGGCGCGTGATACCTACGAAATCATGCGTGCTGAAGACGTGGGTTGGTCGGCTAACAAAATTGTGTTGGGCAAATTGAGCGGACGCAATGCGTTCAAACAACGCATGCAAGAGTTGGGTGTGGTGCTTGAGAGCGAATCCGAGTTGAATGCAGCATTCACGCGCTTCAAGGAACTTGCCGACCGCAAAAGCGAAATCTTTGACGAGGACATCTTGGCTTTGGTCAGCGAAGAAAGCGTTACCCAAGACAAAGAGCAATATGCGTTTGTCTCTTTGTCCCAGCACAGCGAAACTGGCGAGCGTCCCGAGGCATCGGTTGTGTTCACGGTGGCTGGCAAAGAGATGCATGGCAAGTCCGAAGGCAATGGCCCAGTTGACGCCTCTTTGAAGGCCATTGAATCCATCGTAGCCAGTGGTGCTGAAATGGTGCTTTATTCCGTCAACGCCATCAGTGGTTCAACAGAAAGCCAGGGCGAAGTCACAGTCCGTTTGCAAAACAGTGGCCGTGTGGTCAATGGCGTTGGCTCAGATCCCGACATCATTGTGGCCTCAGCCAAGGCGTACTTGAGTGCCCTCAACAAGCTGCAAAGCAAGGCTGACAGGGTGGCTGCGCAAGGCTAGGCAGGGTTTTTCCGAGGGTTCAAAATTGCCTTCAAGAAGGTCGCGCAAGGTGTTGATCTTGCGCGACTTTTTTTATTTATGTACACTACGTCAAGTTTCAATTACACTCGCCAAATTCTGCTGAATTTTGGCCTCTGAAAGTACTGCTTTGACGACACCCAATCGCCTGTTTCTACGCCGGCTTCTCACCCAGTGCCTAACTTTGTGCATTGTGCTTGCTGTGCCCCTCGCAAGCCATGCCAATGACAAAGAGGCCGCTCGCAAGGCCAATTCCAACAAAAAACCCGCTGCCCAGCAGACTGCAAATAACAAGCCCAAAACTGCAGCCAAGCCTGCAGCCAAACAAACAGACAAAGTCCGCAAAGTCGCTAAGAACAAACCCACAGAGCCCCGCGCCTCGTTTGGTCGGGTTGCGGGACTGCATCAAAGCAGCGATGTCCTCGACTTGCGCTCCAGTGTGGCCTTGGTCATTGACCAAGATACCCACGAAGTTTTGTTCAGAAAAAATGACCGTGCGGTTTTGCCAATTGCATCACTCACTAAACTCATGACGGGTTTGGTCATCAGTGATGCCAATTTGTCGCCAAATGAAATGATCACCATCACGCAAGAAGATGTCGACACCGAAAAGGGCAGCACTTCAAGGTTGGCCGTTGGTGCCGTGTTAAGCCGTGGTGAATTGTTGCACTTGGCACTCATGTCCAGCGAAAACCGCGCTGCTCATGCACTGGGCCGTACCTACCCAGGCGGTTTGTCTGGTTTTGTTAAAGCCATGAACGAACGCGCACAAGGTTTGGGCATGGGCTCTACGCACTTTGTGGAACCCACCGGTTTGTCTAGCAAAAATCAATCTAGTGCCTCTGATTTGGCGGTTTTGGTCGGCGCTGCATACAACGTTCCCGTGTTGCGTGAATTTTCTACATCACACGGCACAGAAGTGGCTGTTGGCCGTCGCACCCTGCAATACAACACAACCAATCGCTTGGTTAAAAGTCCCAATTGGGACATTGGCTTGCAAAAAACTGGTTACATCTCCGAAGCAGGTCAGTGCTTGGTCATGCAAACCAAAGTATCTGGTCGCAAGCTCATCATGGTGTTCTTGGATTCTGCTGGCAAGTTGAGCCGAATTGCCGACGCTGAGCGTGTTCGACGCTGGGTGGAAAACAACAACGCACGAAGCGCCGCTGTCACACCGGCCAACGTCGCTGGCTAAGCCTTGTAGCCGAGGGCTTGAGAGATCCCCTCGGCAGTTGCCTGAAGCTTTGGCAACCATGCCTCGTCCAATCGGTCTGCAGGCGCTGAGATAGACAATCCGGCCAACAATTTGCCTTGGTCGTCATAAATACCCGCTGCAATACACCGCACACCCAACTCCAACTCTTCGTTGTCTCTGGCAATGCCATACTGACGCACCTTGGACAGTTCGCGTTCCAAAACTGGCAGCTGTGTGATGCTGTTTTTGGTGTGGCCATTCAGACCTGTGCGCGTTGCATAGCTGCGCACTCTCATGGGTTCGTCGACAGATAAAAACAATTTGCCGACCGAGGTGAGGTGCAAGGGTGCACGGCCGCCAATGGCACGAACCACTTGCATGCCTGAGCGCTCGCTGTAAGCTCGCTCAATGTAAACAATTTCATCGCCTTGGCGCATGCTCAAGTTAACGGGTTGCTGGATGAGTTTGTGCAGATCCCGCATGGGTGCAAGTGCAGCATCACGAACGTTTAGTCTGGCCTTGACCAAGTTGCCTAACTCTAGCAAGCGCATGCCAAGTCGGTAGCTGCCGGGTTCTGGTCGATCCACAAAACGACCGATGGTGAGGTCATTCAAAATGCGATGGGCAGTGGAGGGATGCAGTCCTGTTTTTTCGCTGATTTCTTTGAGCGATATGGCCTCTTCCCTAGACGCCAAAACATCCATCAATGAGAACAGGCGTTCAATCACTTGAATGGTGGGGGCTGTGGGCATGGGTGCTTCAGCTTTTCTCATGGGACTTAACCTTGGTCTTTTTGAAAGCGAAGGGTTCTTCCGTGGGAAGAATCTGCGAAATTTTATTTTACAAGATGAAATTAGCTTTGCACAGCCACATGGGGCACCGTGGTGACATGGGCTTTCCATTCGCCTTTTTGCAAGCTTTCACAGGGAGCGAAGCGTTCTTTGTATTGCATTTTGGGGCTGGCCCCAATCCAGTACCCCATGTAAACGTAGGGCAGACCCAGTTCCTGAGCTTGATGAATTTGCCATAACACGCCGTAAGTGCCGTAACTGGCGTGTTCCTCAGGGTTGTAAAAAGTATAAACCGCAGAAAGCCCATCGTTCAGAAGATCGACAATGCTGACCATCTTCAATTCGCCAGCTTGTCCATTGGGGTCTGGCTGGCGAAACTCCACCAGCCTTGAATTGACCCGACTTTGCAATAAAAATTGTTTGTATTGCTCGACGCTGTCTTGGTCCATGCCGCCCCCAGCGTGGCGGCTATTTTGGTAGCGCAAATACAGATCGTAATGCTCTGATTCAAAGCCTAAACGGGTCACGCGTGTGATGAGGTTTTGGTGTTTTTTGTAGGCGCGCTTTTGACTTTTGTTGGGTTTGAACGCTTGGCATAAAACCCGCAGTGGCACACATGCGTTGCAGCCATCGCAGTAGGGTCTGTAGGTGAACAAACCACTGCGTCTAAAACCGCGTTCTACCAATTCCGAATAGACGTCGTTTTGGATCAAGTGACTGGGCGTGGCCACTTGTGAGCGGGCTTCTCGGCCAGCCAGGTAGCTGCAGGGATAAGACGCTGTGGCATAAAACTGCAGCGTACTGAAGGGCAAGTCCTTGAGATGCGTCATACCGAGCCTTGCGAACGCCAGGCATCCCAATTGATTTGTTGGGCCGACCAATCAATCTGTTTCAGAGTTAACGCGGGTCGAATCAAATTCAGGAAGTCTTCTCGGGCCATCTCTTGGGCGCCCATCAATGCCAAGTGCGATGTTTTTTGTTGGCAATCAATGGCAACGATGCCCTGCTGTTTGCAAACATTCACCAAAGCCGCCAAAGCCATTTTGGAGCCATCGTTGATGGTGCTGAACATCGACTCGCCAAACACCGCCTGACCAATGCAGACGAAGTAAAGACCACCGACCAGTTGCCCCTCGAGCCATGTCTCTGCGCTGTGTGCGTAGCCTGCTTGGTGCAAAGCCTTGTAAGCGTCGACCATTTGGGGCACGATCCAAGTACCGTTTTGTCCCTCGCGTGGGCTTTGGGCACAAGCTTCTATGACGTGATCAAAGGCTTTGTCAAAGCACAATTCAAAGTGAGGGTGTGCGGCGTAACGCGACAGCGTTTTCCTGAGCGATCGGTGCAATTTGAATTGAGTCGTTTGGAGAACCATGCGGGGATCGGGGCTCCACCACAACACAGGCTGATCGGGGTTGAACCAGGGAAATATGCCATTGGAATAGGCTTCGAGTAGTCGTTCCACGCCCAAGTCGGCACCAGCGGCCAATAAGCCGGGTGCATCGGAGTCTGGACCCCAGGCCGCGCTCACAGACGGCAGTGGGCTCTGACTGTCGACCCAAGTCAGTGGGAGTTGAGGGGTACCTTCGGACATGTTTCCAGTTTATGCTTACGCTTATGAAACTTTACAACTACTTTCGCTCTTCTGCGTCATTTCGCGTTCGGATAGCCCTTCACTTGAAAGGTTTGCCCTACGAATATATCGCAGTCCATCTGGCCAAGGGTCAACACAAGCTCCCAGAATACAGTGCCATTGCGGCAGATAACTTGGTGCCCAATTTGGTTGTCGACGGCGAGCACCTTAGCCAGTCGATGGCCATCATTGAATACTTGGATGAGACGCACCCAGAGCCAGCCTTGTTGCCCAAAGCGCCACTGGCCCGAGCACGCGTCAGAGCGTTGGCCCAATCGATTGCTTGCGAAATTCATCCCATCAACAATTTGCGTGTATTGAAGTATTTGAGCGGCACCTTGGGCGTGAGTGAGGACCAAAAAAATACTTGGTACCGCCACTGGGTCAGGGAAGGCTTAGAAGCATTTGAACGTCAATTGGCGCAGGGCCCTCAATCGACATTTTGTGCAGGTGAAACACCCGGTTTGGCCGACTGTTGTTTGGTGCCTCAAATTTTCAACGCCAGAAGGTTTGATGTGAATTTGGAGGGTTTGCCTCGAACCATGGGCGCGTTTGACGCTTGTATGAAGCTGGAAGCCTTTCAAAAAGCACAGCCTTCAGCGTGCCCCGACGCAGAGTAGACCATTGATTGGATTCACGCCCCATTGGCCAGCCCCAGACTTTGTGAGGGCCCTCATGACCACGCGTCATGGCGGTGTGTCAGAGGCGCCTTGGCGCAGTCTCAATTTGGGTGACCATGTGGGTGACAAACCCGAAAACGTCAGAACCAATCGTGCCTTGGTCGCGCAAGAAATGAAGGTTCCCGCCATTTACCTGAGACAAGTTCATGGCGTCCAGGGTGTTGGCATTGATTTTCAAACCCCTGCCAATACAGAAGCCGATGTTGCTTGGACTCGCCAAGAGGGCTTGGCGTGCACCATGATGGTGGCCGATTGTTTGCCCATCTTGATTTGCCATTCGAGCCAGAAATGGGTCGCCGCGGCGCATGCCGGCTGGCGTGGTTTGGCCGGTGAAAATGGCCATGGCGTCGTTGAAACTTTGGCATCGGCCGCACGTTTGCAGGGCTTTGACCTGAAAGATTGTTTGGCTTGGTTAGGCCCCTGCATAGGACCCACGGCTTTTGAGGTGGGCCAAGACGTATTGGCTGCCTTTGAAAATGAACAGCTAGGAGCCTCCAATAAAGACCTTTTTGCACCAACAGCGGCGGGTAAATATTTGGCTGATTTGGCGGGTATGGCTAGGCAACGCTTGCTTCAGGCGGGCTTTCAAAATTTGTATGGCAATGACAGCACCTTGCCATGGTGTACTTACAAACAAGCTGATCAATATCATTCACATCGACGTGATGCAGCTTCTCTGGGCGGCGCAGGACGGATGGCCGCTTACATCTGGATTACGTCTTAGGTGGCACAGAATCGGCTGGGGTTTCGTCACTGTTTTGTAACGGTTTTGCCTCTGAAGCTTCCTTTTCTAGTGCTAATCTGGCTCTTCTGCGCTGGGGTGTTCCCATGATGTAAATAATTATTGATGTTGGAAGGATCCCGTAAAGAATGAAGGTCACAATGCCTCCAAGGACGGTTCCGTTGGTGTTGGTGGCTTCGGCCACGCTCATCATGAGTGCCACATAGATCCAAGCAATTGCGACGATGTACATGCGTATTAGTTAAAAAAGAGGGGAGAGAAGCACATGACAAATTCAAACAATGAATTTTGGACACGCGCCACCGAAGAGTTCCAGCAAAACCTGACCAAAAGTTGGGGACAAGCCATGCAAACTTTCCAAACCATGGACCTCGGGGGCATTGTGCCTCCAAAGGACCAGGCTGTCCCTCAGCTAACGTTTTCTCAGCAAAAGTTAAAGGACTTGCAGGCGGCTTATTTGGAAGAAGCCACAGCACTCTGGAACCAGGGTCTTGCGTCCAAGCATGACATCAAAGACCGTCGCTTTTCAAGCGATGCTTGGACCGGCAACCCCATGGCAGCATTTACGGCGGGCGCTTATTTGCTCAATGCCAAAACTCTGATGGGTTTGGCAGATGCTGTCGAGGCTGACGAGCACACGCAAAACAAAATCAAATTCGCGGTTGAACAATGGGTCGCAGCATCTGCACCCAGTAATTTTTTGGCTTTCAATGCGGAGGCGCAAAAAAAGGCCATTGAAACCAAAGGCGAAAGCCTGGCCAAAGGTATTCAAAATCTGCTGCATGACATGCAACAAGGTCATGTTTCCATGACCGATGAAAGCAAGTTTGTGGTGGGGGAAAACGTCGCCACAACCGAAGGCGCTGTTGTTTTTGAAAATGAATATTTTCAATTGATCGAGTACAAGCCGCTCACCGCCAAAGTCTATGAAAAACCATTCTTGTTGGTACCGCCTTGTATCAACAAGTTTTATATTCTCGACTTGCAGCCTAACAATTCATTCATTCGCTATGCGGTCAGTCAAGGTCACCGCACATTCGTTGTCAGTTGGCGCAACCCCGACGAATCCATGGCCAAGAAAACTTGGGATGACTACATTGAAAACGCCGCCATCAAGGCCATTCAGCAAGTGCAAGACATCACAGGTGCAAAACAAATCAATGCGCTGGGTTTCTGTGTGGGCGGGACAATTTTGAGCAATGCTTTGGCGGTATTGGCGGCCCGCAAAGAGAAACCAGTGGCCAGCGCTACATTCCTGACAACGCTAATTGACTTCACGGACACGGGTGTTTTGGATGTGTTCATCGATGAAAATTTTGTCAAGTTCCGTGAAATGCAAATGGGTCAAGGTGGCTTACTGAAAGGCCAAGATTTGGCTTCGACCTTCAGTTTCTTGCGCCCCAACGATTTAGTTTGGAACTATGTGGTGGGCAATTATCTCAAGGGTGAATCGCCACCGCCTTTTGATTTGCTCTATTGGAACAGCGACTCCACTAACTTGCCCGGACCTTTTTACGCTTGGTATTTGCGCAACACGTACTTAGAAAACAAATTTGTCACGCCCGGCGCCGTGACGGTTTGTGGCGAAAAAATCGACTTGAGCAAAGTGGATTTGCCCGTCTACATTTACGGCTCACGCGAAGATCACATTGTGCCGATTGGTGGTGCCTATGCATCAACGCAACATCTGCCAGGCAAGAAGCGATTTGTCATGGGGGCTTCTGGCCACATTGCAGGTGTCATCAATCCGCCAGACGCCAAGAAGAGAAGCCATTGGCTGCGTGAAGATGGCAAGTTTCCAAGTACCGCCGATGCATGGATTGCTGGCGCCACTGAATTGCCGGGGAGTTGGTGGACTGATTGGTCTGATTGGCTCAAAAAACATGCGGGCAAACAAATTGCAGCACCCAAACACTATGGCAAAGATGCCAAATTCAAAACCATTGAAGCTGCGCCAGGTCGCTACGTCAAAGCGCGTGCTTAATTTTTAAATTGCTCACTCAAAAAAAGGAAGACATCATGGAAGACATCGTCATCGTTTCGGCAGCTCGCACGGCGGTAGGTAAGTTTGGTGGTTCATTGGCCAAAGTTTCGGCTCCGGAGTTGGGCAGCATTGCCATTCGCGAAGCCATCTCACGCGCGGGTCTTGGCATGGATCAAATCGGTGAAGTCATCATGGGCCAAGTGTTGGCTGCTGGTGCGGGTCAAAATCCTGCGCGTCAAGCCATGATGAAGGCTGGCGTTGCAAAAGAAACGCCTGCACTCACTATCAATGCTGTGTGTGGTTCTGGCTTGAAAGCGGTTATGTTGGCTGCCCAAGCTGTTGCATGGGGCGACAGCGAAATTGTGGTGGCGGGCGGCCAAGAAAACATGAGCGCATCGCCGCACGTTTTGATGGGCTCTCGCGATGGCCAACGCATGGGCAACTGGAACATGGTTGACACCATGATTGTCGATGGCTTGTGGGATGTCTATAACCAATACCACATGGGTATCACCGCCGAGAACGTGGCCAAGGCTCACAACATTTCGCGCGACATGCAAGACGCCTTGGCTTTGGGTAGCCAACAAAAAGCCAGCGCAGCCCAAGACGCTGGCAAGTTCAAAGACGAAATTGTCGATGTGCTGATTCCGCAGCGCAAAGGCGATCCATTGGTGTTCAACACCGACGAATTCATCAATAAGAAAACCAATGCAGAAGCGTTGGCTGGTCTACGCCCGGCCTTTGACAAGGCTGGCTCAGTAACAGCAGGCAATGCATCAGGCATCAACGATGGCGCTGCCGCTGTGGTGGTGATGTCTGCCAAAAAAGCTGCGGCCTTGGGCCTGAAACCATTGGCGCGCATTGCGTCATTTGGCACCAGCGGCTTAGATCCCGCCACCATGGGCATGGGTCCTGTGCCCGCATCGCAAAAAGCTTTGCAGCGCGCAGGTTGGAAAGCCAGCGACGTCGACTTGTTTGAATTGAATGAAGCTTTTGCAGCCCAAGCATGTGCTGTCAACAAAGCTTTGGACATCGATCCAACCCGCGTCAACGTGAATGGTGGCGCTATTGCCATCGGTCACCCCATCGGCGCTTCAGGTTGCCGAATCTTGGTGACCTTGTTGCACGAAATGCAACGCCGCGATGCCAAGAAAGGCCTGGCAGCCTTGTGCATTGGCGGCGGTATGGGCGTGTCATTGACCCTCGAGCGCTAATTTTCAGAAACTAAAACTCATTTTTAAGGAGACAAACCATGAGTCAAAAAGTTGCATACGTCACAGGCGGTATGGGTGGTATCGGTACCGCCATTTGCCAACGCCTTCACAAAGAAGGTTTCAAAGTCATCGCAGGTTGCGGCCCAACGCGTGATTTCACCAAGTGGCTCGACGAGCAAAAAGCCTTGGGCTACACCTTCTACGCTTCAGTTGGCAATGTGGGCGATTGGAATTCAACCGTTGAAGCTTTCACCAAAGCCAAAGCCGAACACGGCACCATTGATGTTTTGGTTAACAATGCCGGCATTACCAAAGATCGCATGTTCTTGAAAATGTCTCGCGAAGATTGGGACGCTGTGATTGAGACCAACCTCAATTCCATGTTCAATGTGACCAAGCAAGTGGTTGCTGACATGGTTGAAAAAGGTTGGGGTCGTATTGTCAACATCTCATCTGTGAATGGTGAAAAAGGTCAAGCCGGTCAAACCAACTACTCTGCGGCCAAAGCAGGTATGCATGGCTTCTCAATGGCCTTGGCACAAGAGTTGGCCACCAAAGGCGTGACTGTCAACACAGTGAGCCCAGGCTACATTGGTACCGACATGGTCAAGGCCATTCGCCCAGATGTTCTGGAAAAAATTGTGGCCACAGTGCCCGTGAAGCGTTTGGGTGAGCCTAGCGAAATTGCTTCTATCATTGCATGGTTGGCGTCTGAAGAGGGCGGCTATGCCACGGGTGCAGACTTCTCCGTGAACGGTGGTTTGCACATGGGTTAATCATCGTCAAGGTGATTCAACTGCAACAAAAAAACCCGCCTTGGCGGGTTTTTTTGTTGGGTGAAACAAGAAGATCGAATCAATGGTTGGCGTTTTTTCCCGTGGCAACCATTTGCATGGCAGATGCGATCAGACCTGATACTTCAGTCATGTTACCGGGAACAATGAGCGTTGTTTTTGAGTCTTGCGCTACCTTA
>JBIKJX010000342.1:0-2812 GCA_044360785.1 Limnohabitans sp. | reverse complement strand
CCAACCTCACTAACACCATTCTTTCACCAGATCGTATTGGCAACCCTAACTTGACACCCGAATTGGCGACCGGCTTGGACATCGCCTACGAAAACTATTTGGTCAATGATGGCATTTTCAGTGTGGGTGTTTTTCATCGTCAACTAAGCAATGTCGTTCGCAATTTAACGACCTTGCGCAATGTCAGCTGGGCCGCTGCACCTCGCTGGGTGTCTGAGCCGCAAAACTTTTCTAGCGCAGTGACCAGTGGTATTGAACTTGAGGTGAGAGGACGCGCCTCTGATTTGCTGCCAAGCCTACTTGGCAACGCCAAAACATTGAACATTCGTTCATCGCTCAGTATTTATCGTTCAAGCATTGAAGCATTGGCAGGACCCAACAACCGCTTGGACGGGCAGCAACCATGGTCTGCCAATTTTGGTTTTGATCAACGCATCAAAGGCTTGCCTCTGAACGTGGGTGGCAACCTCAGCTACACCCCTGGCTATGACACACGTCAAACTGCAGAGCAATACGTTAAGCGGTCTTCTACACGCAGCATCGACTTGTTTGCCATGATGTTCCTGAGTCCCACTGTTTCACTTAGAGCGGCCGCCAGTGCAGGCGTACAGCAGTTTGGCCCACCCAATGGCAGCACACTGACCTTGCTGACCAATGGTGACTATGTTCGTTCAGAGCGTTATGCCAAGCCACAGTTGAATGTGACCATGGACATTCGACTTTAAAACAATGAGTCGGAGCGTACTAGCCCAGTACGCTCTGCTTATGGCCAAGGCGATAGCTTACTTGCCACCTAAGCTCTGCCACAAAAACGTATTCTGCAATGCGACCAAGTTAGCGCGCTGCGCATTGTCAGCGGCACCACCATGACCTCCCTCTATGTTCTCGTAGTAAAGAACATCGTGGCCTTGCTCAATCATCCTGGCTGCCATTTTTCGAGCATGACCGGGGTGTACGCGGTCGTCACGCGTTGAAGTTGCAAAGAGAACCTTCGGATACTTCACACCTTTTTTGACGTTTTGATAAGGGCTGTATTGACTGATGTAGGCCCACTCCTCAGGTTTGTCTGGGTTGCCGTATTCAGCCATCCAACTGTTACCCGCTAAGAGTTTGTGATAGCGCTGCATGTCTAACAATGGAACACTGCAAACTACTGCACCAAACAAATCCGGCCTTTGGAGCATCACTGCACCCACCAGCAAACCACCATTGCTGCCACCCATGATGCCCAAGTGCTGCGGCTTGGTAATACCGGCTTTGATTAAGTCCTCAGCCACTGCAGCAAAGTCGTCATAACTCTTTTGTTTGTTTTGCTTGATGGCACTTTGATGCCATGCGGGTCCGAACTCACCACCGCCTCGAATGTTGGCCACGACAAATACGCCACCTCGCTCATACCAAGTGGTACCCCAACCACCACTGTAAAAGGGTGCCATTGAAATTTGAAACCCCCCGTAGCCGTAGAGCACTGTTGGATTGGTGCCATCGGTTTTTGCGTTTTTTGGAAACACGACGAAATAGGGAATCTGGGTGCCATCTTTAGAAGTTGCAAAACGCTGTACTGTCTTCATGCCTGCTTTGTCAAAAAAGCTAGGATTGGTCTTCAATAATTCGCGCTCATCTGAACCCGCTTTTCCCAAAAAGACACTGGCCGGTGTTAGAAAATCAACATAAGACATGCTGTAGTGATTGGCCAGTGGATCGTCCTTCATAAAAGGATCGTGCATACCACTTGCACTCAAAGTGCCAGGTGTTGGCGCTTTCACCTCTCGTCGCAACCACTTGCCATCCACATATCGCAATTCCTCAATCCGACCGGCAACATTGTCCAAAATATTGAGTAACAAATAATCGCGTGTTGTGGTGGGCCCAATGCGTGCCAAAGACCTGGTAGCAGTTGGCTCAAACAACAACTCGAAGTTTTTCTGGCCTTTCATCAGATCGTCAAATTTGATGGCCAACAAACTACCACTTTTAAAAGTACTTGTAGAAGTTTTCAGATCACTCTTGAGCAACAAAAACGCCCACTCACGTTGCCAAGAAATCGAGGCGTCGTTTGGCTTGTCAATCTTGACCCATTGACCATTGACCCAAAGTTTAATTTCAGTGTTGTAAAAATCGATTGAGCGTCCAACAGTGATCCGCTCAAAACCAGGCGTTTTGTCTACATTGATAAACGTAGAAACATCACTGTCCATGCCCTCAAAAACTTGGACAGCCTCACTCAATGGCGTACCTCGTTTCCAAATTTTGATGATTCGGGTGTAACCGCTTTTTGTCATACTCCCGGACCCAAAATCGGTTCCTACATACAAGGTGTTGATATCGATCCACGCGGTCTGAGATTTGGCCTCAGGCAATAAAAAACCATCCTTCACAAACTCACGTTTTGCAATGTCAAATTCTCGAATCACCTTGGCGTCCGCGCCGCCTCGAGACAGGGAGATCAGGCAACGGTTGTAATCAGGCGCCAGGCAGTTGGAGCTACCCCACACCCAGTTTTCCCCTTCGGCTTTGGCCAAGGCGTCCAAGTCCAACAGCACATCCCATTGCGGCTGCGCTTTGCGATATTCGTTCAAGGTCGTTCGACGCAATAAGCCACGCGGGTTCTTGGCATCACGCCAGAAGTTATAAAAATAATCACCCCTGCGAGAAACGCTTGGAATTTGATCTCGGTTGTCTAAAACCGCCAGTACTTTGTCGCGATTGTCTTTAAAAACTGGTAACGCTTGAAGCTGAGAGGTCGAAACAGCGTTGCGCTCTCGTACCCAGGCCAAGGCTTTTTCTGCCTGCACTTCCTCGAGCCATTGAT
>JBIKJX010000341.1:0-2815 GCA_044360785.1 Limnohabitans sp. | reverse complement strand
TCAGAGCTGGATTGGGCAAGACAGAATGCAGCGGGCTTTGCAAAACGATTTTGAACCCAGAGCCCACACCACATTGTTGGCCAAAGACACGCGCTTGGCTTTAGACGCTTGCCAAGCCATGTCCGTGAAAATGCCAGCCTTAGGCGTGTTGGCCACCGAACAGTTTGCTTCAGCTTGCCAAAACGGATTTGCCCACTTAGACGATGCCAGCCTGTTTTTGCAGGCGGGTGGCAAACCTGTCGCTGAATGACCAATCGACCCGAATCATCAATGAAGCTATGCCAACGCAGGCTCAGGTTTCTGAACGGCTGCGTAGCCCATTTCATCTAAGGCTTGGGCTAAATGCTGAACACTGCGTCCGGGGTGGTGCAGTTTTTCAAGACCAAACAAGCCAATTCGGAAGGTCATGAAATCCTTAGGCTCGTCGCATTGCAAAGGTACGCCTGCAGCCGTTTGCAAACCCAAAGCCAAAAACTTTTTGCTGTTGTGAATTTCGGCGTCTTGGGTGTAACTGACCACCACACCAGGTGCTTGAAAACCAACGGCCGCCACACTTTGGAAGCCGCGCGATTCCAACAGAGCACGCACCTGATTGCCCAGCTCTTGTTGTTCTTGCTTCACTTTGGCAAAGCCATATGCTTGGGTTTCTTGCATCACTTCCCGCAAGCGTGCAAGTGCATCGGTGGGCATGGTGGTGTGGTACATGTGAGTACCCGATTCATAGGCCTCCATGATTTGAAGCCACTTTTTCAAGTCGCACGCAAAGCTGGAGCTTTGCGTCGAATCAATGGCTTTTCGAGCACGCTCGCTGAGCATGACCATGGCACAGCAAGGAGAACCGCTCCATCCCTTTTGGGGTGCACTGATCAAGAGATCGACACCAGTGGCTTTCATGTCGACCCACATGGCACCTGAGGCAATGCAGTCCAAGACAAACAAGCCGCCTACTTTGTGCACCGCATCTGAGACACGTTTCAAGTAGCCATCAGGCAAAATCATGCCAGCAGATGTTTCAACATGGGGCGCAAACACCACAGCTGGCTTTTCGGCTGCAATTTGCGCTTCTACCTCTTCGATAGGACAAGGTACCCAGGCAGATTTTGAGTCCGAGCTTTGCTGTTTTGCTTTGAGAACAACAGAAGCATCTGGAATAGAACCCATCTCAAAGATTTGAGTCCAACGGTAGCTGAACCAACCATTGCGAATGACCATGACTTTTTTGCCATGCGCAAATTGCCGGGCTACAGACTCCATGCCAAAAGTACCGCTGCCTGGCACCAAGGCCACTGAGTGCGCGGCGTACACTTCTTTCAGGATAGCGGAGATGTCTTGCATCACCCCTTGAAAGCGCTTGGACATGTGATTCAAGGCGCGGTCGGTGTAGACCACGGAGAATTCAAGCAAACCATCGGGATCGATGTTAGGCAGTAATGCAGGCATGGCCTGTCTCCTGTTCAGTAGAGGGACGTTTCATTTTAGACTTCTAATGACAATTTGCAGCATCTTTCGGGCATTGAACCCCTGATTTTCGACAAACACCTAGGGTTTACACCCGTCATTCAAACAATCCGTGACCACTAGCATCCTCACAAAGGAAAAACACTCATGCAACCCATTCATCATTTATTCAAGCGCGCCAAGCAACTTTTATGGATGGCGGCCCTGCTTCCAACCTTGGCATTATCTCAAGCTTGGCCCACCAAGCAACCCATTAAATTGGTGGCTGTTTTCCCGCCAGGTGGTTCCGTGGACCAAGTGTCACGCATCATTGCACCGGTGCTTTCCCAACAATTGGGGCAAAGCGTTGTGGTTGAAAACAAAGGCGGTGCGTCTGGGGTCATTGGCACGGCAAGCGTATTGTCTGCGCCTGCCGATGGCTACACCTTTGCGGTGGTGTTTGACACCCATGGCGTCAACCAAAGCCTGATACCCAACATGCCGTACGACAGCAAAAAAGACATCGTGCCGCTTATCTTGGTTGGCACTTCGGCCATGGTACTGACATCCAATGTCGGCAACGAGTACAAAACATTTGCCGATGTTGTGGCAGCGGCCAAGGCCAAAAAGAATGTTTCGTTTGGCACCATTGGCAATGGCAGTTTGGGTCATTTGGCCATGGCATTGCTGGGCAAAAATGCCAATCTTGAGTTCAATCACATTCCCTACAAAGGCGGCGGCCCGCTCATGACCGATGCGGTTGCGGGACATGTGCCTTTGGCGATGGGGACTGTATTTTTGAGCAAGCCCCACATCGACAACAAACGCATTCGTCCTTTGGCTGTGACCTCATTGAAGCGAGTGGCCGAATTTCCAGATGTACCCACCATTGCCGAAGCAGGATTTCCAGGTTTTGAAGCACCCGCTTGGTGGGCTTTATTGGCTTCTGCCAAAACGCCCCCCGAAATTGTCAAACGCATGAACGAAGAGCTGAACAAGGTTTTGCAAAACCCCGAAGTGTCTCAACGCCTCAGTGCACAAGGGATTGAAATCTCGGGCGGCAGTGTGGACAAAGCCAAAAGCTTCATTGACAAACAAATTGACACATGGGCCAAAGTGGTCCGCGACAACGGCATCAAACCCGACTGATTTGAAACCAGCAGAAACCTGTTTGATTCAGGTTTCTGGCGTAATTTGCAGGGCCACCAAAATTCTGGCCACCATGTTGTAGGTGGCAATGGCGGTGGTCAATTCCAATATCTCGGTGGTGCTCAATCGCGCTTGCAGCTTGTTGAACAAGGCGTCGTCCACCTTGACACGCTGTGTGATCTGGGCAGCGTACTGCACCACCCATTGCGACATTTCATCAAAACTTGGG
>JBIKJX010000340.1:0-2820 GCA_044360785.1 Limnohabitans sp. | reverse complement strand
GCTGACCCCACCCAAGCGATTTGACGGGTGTTTTCCAAAGCACCCAACTGGGCAAGACGCCCAAAATTCCGAAGCTAATGAGCATGCGCCAATTCAGCAGGTCCAAGGCTTCTTTGGTGTCTGTTTGAATCACATTGGTGATCATGGTGCTGTCAATCACGATGCCATAACTCATCATGAAGTAAGCGCCACTGGCCGCACTGAAAAAGAAAACGGTTAACACCGGCTTCAGTAACTTTCCCCAGTTTAAAAAACTCAGAAGGGTGGTCAAAGCGGCAGTAATGATGATGCCAAAACCAGCTGTGAAAGCCAGTCCGCGCAGGCCATTGACTTCAGGTAATTGATGAATTTCTTCCCACAGGGCGTAATTGCTAGCGCTGGCAAGCCAGAGGCTGCCCAGCAAAGCGATCCAAGCAGGATGCCATGGCTTGATGTGAGTGATTTGAGATCTTTGGGCTTTGGATGTCATGGGCTGAAGTTTATCGCTTCAAACCCTTAACCTGGCCAAACCGATGTGTGTTCAGGGACAATTGCGCGCATTTTGAGTTCTCGCTCAATCCTTTGCCGAAGGGCGTCCGATGCTTCTCGTTCGCCATGCACGACATAAACTTGGGCAGGTGCTTGCGGCATCTTTTTCAACCAAGCCAATAGCTGATCGCCATCCGCATGCGCTGAGGCAGAACTCAATTGAACAATTTCAGCAGCCACAGGCAGATCCTTGCCATGCAGTCGAATGGTGGGCGCGCCACTGGCCAAACTGGCACCCCGCGTACCTGGCGATTGATAACCAGTCAGGATGACCATGTTGCGATGATGGCCCACGTGATTTGCCAGATGGTGCAAGACACGTCCGCCCGTGGCCATGCCGCTGGCTGACAAGATCACCATGGGGCCATGTCTTTTGACCAAAGCTTTAGATTGCTCGGGCGTCGCAATCATGGTGGCCACTTGGTCCATGGCTTGCACTTCTTTCTCATTCAAACGGTGTTCACCCATGTGACGCTTAAACAAGGCCGTGGTATGGATTGCCATGGGGCTGTCCAAAAAGATGGGCAAGCCGTGAGGAATAGCACCCTGGGCTTTGAGTTGGGCAATGCTGTGCAAAATGGCTTGTGCGCGGCCGACTGCAAATACAGGCACAACGGCCACACCACCCCTTGCGGAGACGCGTCTCAATGCGTCGCCTAGCTCTGCGTTGACATTCTCGGTGGGGTGGCTGCGGTTGCCATAAGTAGATTCAATGAGCACAGTATCGGCTTGCGGCGGCGCATCTGGCGGATTCATCAAGCTGTCGTCGGGACGGCCTAAGTCACCCGAAAAAAGGATCCGTCTGCCGCCCACCTCCAACAACAAACTGGCGGCACCCAGGATGTGTCCAGCGCTACTGAACTTTGCATTCCATCCCCGCATGGGCTGAAACCAAGTGTTGAGTTTTTCAACATGGAATTGTTGCAAACAAAACTTGGCGTCTTGCTGCGTGTAAAGCGGCAAAGCAGGAATGTGTTTAGCGTACCCGTGCTTGTTGGCAAAATAGGCATCTTCTTCTTGGATGTGGCCACTGTCTGGCAACAAGATGGCACACAAATCCCGCGTACCCGATGTGCTGTGGACTTTGCCTTCAAAGCCATTCCGTGCCAACAATGGCAGGTAGCCGCTGTGGTCCAAATGCGCGTGCGTCAGGATGACTGCATCAACGTCTTTGGGTGGGGTAGGGCAAGGATCCCAATTGCGCAGGCGCAGTTGCTTGTAGCCCTGAAACAAACCGCAATCGACCAACAGTTTTTTACCGTCGTGCTCAACGCAGTATTTGGAACCGGTGACTGTGTCGGCACCGCCTAAGAATCGAATTTGGAGTGTCATTCGTCCATGTTAGGCCGGTGGCCCAACATGGAATTGACTTGGATCAAGTCAACGCTTTAATTTGAACGTCAAGCAGATGCGCACCGGTACGTTTTGAAGCGTCCCTGTGCAACATGATGCGTCGTTAAGCGCCAAATAAACCTTTGAGCTTGTCAGTCCAACTGTTACCCGTGGGCATGTGCTTGGCGCCGCCTTTTTGCAAAGACTCATCAAATTCCTTGAGCAGCTTGCGCTGATGCTCAGTCAGTTTGACAGGTGTCTCTACTGTGATGTGACAGTACAAGTCGCCGGGGTAACTGGCGCGAACACCCTTGATGCCTTTGCCGCGCAAGCGGAATTGCTTGCCGGTTTGGGTGCCTTCAGGAATGTCGATGGCCGCTTTGCCATTGAGTGTGGGCACATCAATTTCACCGCCGAGGGCGGCTTTGCTGAAACTGATGGGCACCGAGCAATGCAGATCATCGCCATCGCGCTCGAAGATTTCGTGTTTCTTGAGACGAATCTCAATGTACAAGTCGCCAGGCGGGCCGCCATTGGTGCCCGGTTCACCATTGCCAGTGCTGCGAATGCGCATGCCGTCGTCAATGCCGGCAGGAATTTTGACTTCGAGTGTTTTTTGTTTTTTGAGTTTGCCTTGGCCACTGCATGAAGGGCAGGGGTCAGAAATAATTTTTCCAGAGCCGCGGCAATGCGGGCAGGTTTGCTGCACGCTGAAAAAGCCTTGGCGCATTTGCACGGTGCCCGAACCTTGGCAGGTACCGCAAGTTTTGGCACTGGTCCCTTTTTTGGCACCGGAACCATCACAAGGATCGCATTCTTCCCAACCGGGAATTCGAATCTGGGCCTCTTTACCAGCAGCGGCTTCTTCCAAAGTCACTTCCATGGCGTAGCTGAGGTCGCCTCCACGGAACACCTGACGCCCACCGCGGCCGCCGCGTTGTTGGCCAAAGATGTCGCCGA
>JBIKJX010000037.1:0-10470 GCA_044360785.1 Limnohabitans sp. | reverse complement strand
CGGGCACCTCGCTGGCAAAGGGCTTGTTTCCCCATGTGGGTGCGGAAGGCACCACCACGTACCGCCTGATTTTTTCCACGCTGTTGTTGATGGCTTTTTGGCGCCCCTGGCGCCGTCAATGGGCTTGGAACGAAGCCCCAGTGCTGATTTTGTTTGGGGCCATCCTAGGCATCATGAACTTGCTGTTTTACAACGCCATCAAAACCATTCCATTTGGTGTCGCCATTGCCATTGAATTTACGGGCCCCTTGGCGGTCGCCTTGTGGTCTTCCAAAAAGCCGCTGGACTTTGTATGGATTGTGCTGGCTGTCATTGGCTTAGGATTAATCTTGCCCCTGGCGCAATACTTAGGGGCCGATGTCAATTCACCCGCCCTAGATCCGATTGGCATTGCCTGCGCATTGGGGGCGGGATTGTGTTGGGCCATGTACATCGTCATTGGCCAACGTGTGGCCGATCGCATTGGCGCTTATGCCACACCCATGGGCATGTTGGTCGCCGCCTTGGTGGTCACGCCCTTTGGCATCAGTGCCGCCGGGTCATCTTTGTTGAATATGGACTGGATGCTCATGGGCTTGGGCATTGCCTTGCTTTCAAGCGCCATTCCCTACAGTTTAGAAATGTATTCACTCAAACATTTACCCAAGCAAACCTTCAGCATCTTGCTGAGTTTGGAGCCTGCTGTTGGCGCCTTGGCAGGATGGCTGGTGTTGTCTGAACAACTGAGTTGGCAACAACTTTGCGCCATTGCTTTGATCATGGCGGCTTCGATGGGAAGCGCCATGACGGCAGGTTCACGTCAACCCTCTTAAATATCGATGTTGCCCGCGCGAAGTGCGTTGCTCTCAATGAAGTTGCGACGTGGTTCTACCTCGTCGCCCATGAGCATGGTGAACACGCGATCGGCTTCAATGGCATCGTCAATTTGAACTCGCAGCAAACGGCGAACTGTCGGGTCCATGGTGGTTTCCCACAACTGGGCAGGGTTCATCTCGCCCAAACCTTTGTAACGTTGACGGCTGGTGGTGCGCTCGGCTTCGCTGATAAGCCAATGCATGGCTTGCCGGAAATCGTTGGTCTTTTCTTCTTTTTGTCTGTCGCCTTCACCGCGCATGACCTTGGCACCTTCACCCAATAAACCACGGAACGTGTTGGCAGCTTCTGCCAACGCACCGTAGTCGGCGCCATGGACAAAGTCTTGCGTGATGACACTGCTCTTGATGTTGCCGTGATGGCGACGGCTAATGCGCAGCAAAGGTTTGTCTGTGCGCACGTCAAACTCAGCACTGACTTCAGCAGGAACGCCCGTGGTGTTGAGTTCGCGCAGCTTGGCCTGCAAGGCAGGTGCGCATTCGGCCGCATTGTCGAGGTTGTCCAAGTTGAGTGACACGCCATCGGCAATGGCACGCAAAGCTTCGGCGTCCATGAAGTTGGACAAACGGTGAATGACCGCTTCAGCCACTTGGTGCTTGCGCGCCAAAGACTCTAGCGTGTCGCCCGTGAGCATTTGCGGTGAGTCTCCGCCAGTGGCAATGCTGGCATCTTTCAAAGCAATTCGCAACAAGAAGCTGTCGAGTGCAGGAGCATCTTTCAAATACAGCTCTTCTTTGCCCGCCTTCACTTTGTAAAGCGGTGGCTGGGCAATGTAAATGTGGCCACGCTCGACCAATTCGGGCATTTGGCGGTAGAAGAACGTGAGCAGCAAAGTGCGAATGTGCGCACCGTCAACGTCGGCATCGGTCATGATGATGATGCGGTGGTAGCGCAACTTGTCGACGTTGAAATCGTCGGTGCCGCTTTTGCCAGAGTCGGCAGTGACTTTGCCAATGCCGGTGCCAAGCGCCGTGATGAGCGTGACAATTTCATTGCTGGTCAGCAATTTTTCGTAACGCGCTTTTTCGACGTTCAAGATCTTGCCGCGCAGTGGCAAGATGGCTTGGAATTTACGATCGCGGCCCTGCTTGGCAGAGCCTCCGGCAGAGTCGCCCTCGACGATGTAGATTTCGCAAAGCGCTGGATCTTTTTCTTGGCAATCGGCCAACTTGCCGGGCAAGCCCATGCCATCGAGCACACCTTTGCGGCGCGTCATTTCGCGGGCTTTGCGCGCGGCTTCACGGGCGCGTGCTGCTTCAACAATTTTGCCGCACAAAATTTTGGCGTCGTTGGGGCGCTCTTCCAAAAAGTCGCCCAGTGCTTTGGCCACAATGTCTTCCACGGGGGCTCGCACTTCACTGGAAACCAACTTGTCTTTGGTCTGACTTGAGAATTTGGGCTCAGGCACCTTCACGCTCAAGACGCAGCACAAACCTTCGCGCATGTCGTCGCCACTGACTTCGACTTTTTGCTTCTTGGCAATTTCGTTTTTCTCAATGTACTTGCCAATGACACGCGTCATGGCCGCGCGCAAACCGGTGAGGTGGGTGCCACCATCGCGCTGCGGAATGTTGTTGGTGAAACACAAAACGCTTTCGTTGTAACCATCGTTCCATTGCATGGCCACTTCTACACCAATGCTGGTGCCTGGAATGCCGCCATACGAATCGGCGGGGCGCTCGCCCACTGCGATGAACGCATTGGGGTGCAAAACTTTTTTATTGGCGTTGATGAAGTCAACGAAACCCTTGACACCACCCGCGCCTGAAAAGTCGTCTTCTTTGCCCGTGCGTTCGTCTTTTAAGCGAATGCGCACACCGTTGTTCAAGAAGCTGAGTTCGCGCAAACGCTTGGCCAAAATTTCGTAATGGAAGTCGTTGTTTTGCGTGAAGATGTCGGTGTCGGGCAAGAAATGAACTTCGGTGCCGCGCTTTTCGGTGGCGCCTGTGACTTTCATGGGAGACACTTCAACGCCGTCAACCATTTCGAGCAAACGATTTTGTACAAAGCCTTTAGCAAACTCAATTTGATGCACTTTGCCTTCGCGACGAACCGTAAGGCGCAACCACTTGCTAAGCGCATTGACGCAACTCACACCCACGCCGTGCAAACCGCCCGATACCTTGTAACTGTTTTGGTTGAATTTACCGCCAGCGTGCAATTCAGTCAGCGCAATTTCAGAGGCCGAACGCTTGGGCTCGTGCTTGTCGTCCATCTTGACGCCCGTGGGAATGCCGCGGCCGTTGTCGGTTACGCTGATGGAGTTGTCTGAGTGAATGGTGACCACGATGTCATCACAATGGCCGGCCAATGATTCGTCGATGGAATTGTCAACCACTTCAAACACCAAGTGGTGCAAGCCAGTACCGTCGGACGTATCGCCAATGTACATGCCGGGGCGCTTGCGAACGGCTTCCAAGCCTTCCAAAATCTGTATGGAGCCCTCGCCATACCCCTCGGAGGCACCCGCTTGATTGGTATCGATGGTGGGTTGCTGCGTTGTAAATTCGTCAGCGCTGGGCTTGTTTTCTTCGGTCATTTTTACTTTTCTCAATCTCTCGAATGGCCGAAACCCGCGAATCAACGCGGGTTTCGAAAGGCACTTCTGGGGGTGTTTATTCAATCACCTTGAATCCGTTTTGCCTTAAATGCGCATGGGCATCACCACGTATTTGAACTGGTCGTTGTCTGGGATGGTGATCAGTGCGGAGCTGTTGGCATCGGCCAAATCAATGCGCACCATGTCTTGGCCCATGTTGGTGAGCACATCGATGATGTAAGTGACGTTGAAGCCAATTTCGATGCTGTCACCGCCGTAGTCAATGTCCAGTTCGTCAACGGCTTCTTCTTGCTCGGCATTGGTTGAAGCCACACGCAAAGTACCTGGGTCCAAATTGAGGCGAACGCCTTTGAATTTGTCGCTGGTGAGAATGGCGGTGCGTTGCAAGCAAGACAACAAGGCCTGACGGCCCAAGGTCAAATTGTTGCGATGACCTTTTGGAATGACACGGTTGTAATCGGGGAACTTGCCTTCCACCAGTTTGGTCACAAACTCCATGCCGCCAAAACTGAACTTGGCTTGGTTGTTGGCAAATTGCATGTCGATGGCGCCTTCGGCATCGCTGAGCAAACGTTGCATTTCCAAGACTGTTTTGCGAGGCAAAATGACTTCTTGCTTGTTTGGCACATCGGTGTCCAAGGTGGCCGATGCAAATGCCAAACGGTGACCATCGGTGGAGACCAAAGACAATTGCTTGCCCTCTGCCACAAACAAAATGCCGTTGAGGTAATAGCGGATGTCGTGTACGGCCATGGCAAATGAAACTTGGCTCAGCAACTGCTTGAGCGTTTTTTGCGGAACGCTGAACACAGGACCAAAGCTGGCAGCTTCTTGCACCAATGGAAAATCTTCGGCGGGCAATGTCTGCAAAGTAAATTTGGATTTGCCACCCTTCAAAATCAGTTTGCTTTGGCTGGACTCCAAGCTGACCGTTTGATCAGAAGGCATGGTGCGCAAAATATCGATGAGTTTGCGCGCCCCTACGGTCGTGGTGAAATCGCCGGCGTCACCGTCCATCTCGGCGGTGGTGCGAATTTGAATTTCAAGATCGCTGGTGGTCAACTGCAATGCTTTGCCCGTTTTGCGAATCAACACATTGGCCAAAACAGGCAATGTGTGACGACGTTCAACAATGCCAGAAACGGATTGCAAAACAGACAACAATTTGTCTTGGGTGGCCTTCAGTACGATCATGTCTTCCTCTGTTTTTGGGGGTCCCAATTTGGAATTTGGGAGCCCTTAGATTTTCGCTGATTTTTGGGCTCAAATTGTGGTTTTGAGCGCCTTAATTCAGCATTCTTTTTGGGGGCCAGTTGGCCAGCCTCTCAAAGCGTCTTAGACAGCGAATTTAAAAGCCCCCTCGAGCGCCTCGAAAGCGCCAAAAAGTCTTAGCCCTTAAGGGTTTGCTCCAAAACGTGCAATTGCTGGTTCAGCTCGGTCAATTGCTGGCGTTCGGCACTGATTTTGCGAACTGCGTGTAGCACCGTGGTGTGATCGCGTCCCCCAAACAACTCGCCAATTTCGGGCAAGCTTTTTTGGGTCAATTCCTTGGCCAAGTACATGGCAATTTGGCGCGGGCGCGCAATGCTGGCGGGGCGCTTTTTGGAGTACATATCGGCAACCTTGATCTTGTAGTAATCGGCCACCGTTTTTTGAATGTTTTCGACACTGATTTGTCGGTTTTGAATGGACAGCAAATCTCGCAGGGCTTCGCGCGCCAGTTGGATCGAGATTTCTTTCTGGTTGAAGCGCGAATAAGCCAGGATTTTGCGCAAAGCACCTTCCAGTTCACGCACGTTGGAACGCACGTTTTTGGCCACAAAGAAGGCCACTTCTTCAGGCATGACACTGCCCTCACTGATGGCTTTATTGATCAGAATGGCCACCCGCATTTCAAGCTCTGGGGGCTCAATGGCCACCGTTAAACCTGAATCAAAGCGGGAAACCAAACGTTCATGAATGTCTGCCAGGCCCTTGGGATAGGTGTCGCTGGTCATGACGATGTGAGACTTTTTGGCCAACAGCGCCTCAAAGGCATTGAAGAACTCTTCTTGTGTACGGTCTTTGTTGGCAAAGAACTGCACATCATCAATCAGGAGCAAATCAAGCGAGTGATACCGGTTTTTGAACTCGTCAAAAGTCTTGCGCTGGTAGGCTTTAACCACATCGGACACAAATTGTTCAGCGTGGATGTAGAGAACTTTGGCATCGGGTCGATCTGCCAACAGTTTGTTGCCCACAGCATGCACCAAGTGCGTCTTGCCCAAGCCGACGCCACCATAGATGAACAGGGGGTTGTACAGGTGCCCGGGCATGGTAGCCACGTGCATGGCCGCAGCACGCGCCATGCGGTTGGCCGAACCCTCGACCAAGGTATCGAATGTCAATGCCGTATTGAGTCGGTGGCGCTTGGCATCAGCCTGCAGATCTTCCGCGGGTTCAGTAAATTCTGGCTGCGCTTCAAGTGCAGACTTGGCCATAGAAAATGCTGTTTTTCCTTGCGCTTCTCTGGTAGCAAGCGCTAACTCAATTTGGATTTTTTGACCGTGCAACCTCGACAAAACGTCGGCCAATTTGGCGCTGTATTGGGCACGTATCCAATCTAATTTGAATCGATTGGCGACATACAAAGTGACCTTCGAAAAGTCGCTTGAAACTTGCGCCGTGAGCGGCTTGATCCAGGTGTTGAATTGTTGCTCTGGGAGCTCTTGTGCCAATTCATCCAGGCAGACTTGCCAGAGTGCTTGCCCTGCTTCGTCCGCATCGCTAGGGTGCTGTCCACTGCTCATGGCAATGCACCTTTGTTGTGGACAGATGGAAGATTCATGCGGCTTAAAAGTGACTTTATCAAGAGTTTATCCACATGCAAAACATGAGGCGTTGAGGGATCATAAACCAGAAATTTGGAACTGAGGCAAGGTTTTATTCAAAGTGAAAGTTGAAAGTATGGCCCCCAAGGGTTTACCTAGGCCTGAAAGTTTGCGATAATCGCCGGCTTTCCCCAAAAAATTGACTGATTCAAATGAAACGCACTTACCAACCCTCTAAAACACGCCGCGCACGTACTCACGGCTTCTTGGTTCGCATGAAAACCCGTGGTGGCCGTGCTGTGATCAACGCACGCCGCGCCAAGGGCCGTAAACGCCTGGCCGCTTAAGCCTAGCCCTCAAATGGCTTGGCTGCTGAGCAACTCAATGCTTCGGCAGTGGTGTGCAGCGCTTAAAAACCCGACCCCAGTTTCAAGCCGCCCTTTCTGGCGGCACGGTTTCTCGCACGCCCCATTTTGCTTTGCACCGCTTAAACCTGCCTGAACGCAAGCCATTGCCTGAGTTCCAAGCGCAGGAAACAGCAATCGCTACCGAGCACAAAGCATTGTTTCAATCGCAAGAAGTTTGGCTGGGTGCCATGGTGCCCAAGCGTTGGGCCAGACGCGCTGTCACTCGCAACACCATCAAGCGCCAAATCTACGCCATCAGTGCGGCATTTGAAGTTCGCTTGCCTTGTGCCGCTCACGTGGTTCGCTTGCGCTCAGAGTTCGACCGTCGCCTGTTCATCAGTGCCACATCGCCTATGCTCAAACAGGCCGTTCGCCTTGAGCTCGAGCAGTTATTTGAACGTGCAGCGCAACAGCCATGATGCAAAAGCTATTGATCGGTCTTGTGAAAGGTTATCGCCTTTTCCTCAGCCCTTGGTTAGGATCTGCATGTCGGTTTGAGCCTACCTGCTCTGTGTATGCACTCGATGCCTTGAAGCAACATGGTGCTGGGGTTGGCAGCTATCTCACCCTCAAACGCCTTGGCCGTTGTCACCCATGGTGCAACGGTGGCCACGACCCCGTGCCCGAAAAAGCACCCCAGTGGCTTTCGCGTTTATTGCATCACCCGTTAACACATCCCTCTTCGAAGAAGTCTTCATGAACGATATCCGCCGCACCTTTTTATGGGTCATTTTTGGCTTCTCCATGGTTCTCCTTTGGGACCAATGGCAAATCTACAACGGCCACAAAGCCACCTTCTTCCCTAAACCTGTTGTTGCCACTGCTGAAAACACGGCCATCAACAGCACACCCGCAGCTTCGGGTTCTGTGCCTACCGCAAGCAGCACCGCTCCTGCGGCAGGGCCGTCTCAAGTACCCAGCAGCTCAACTGCATCCAACGCGCCCGTCACAAACCGCGAACGCATTGATGTCAGCACGGATGTTTTAAAGCTGCGCTTTGACACTGAAGGCGGCACGCTTTTGTTCGCCGAGTTCTTGAAATTTGGCGACTTGGTTGACAGCAAAAAACCCTTTGTCTTGCTGGATGAAAGCAAAGCGCGCGTTTATGTGGCTCAAACCGGCTTGATCGGTGGTGCGTTTGCTTCGCACAAAACCCCCATGAAATTCACCGGGGAAAGTAGCCTGAAAGATGGCCAAAACGAATTGGTACTTAACTTCGAATCTGCTGATGTTGGCGGCTTGAAACTGGTCAAAACCTACACCTTGACCCGCGGCAGCTATGCCATCAAGGTCAATCACCAAGTGATCAATACTGGCAATGTCGCAGCATCCCCTCAACTCTATGTTCAGTTGGTGCGAGATGGCAACAAGCCCGAAGGTGAGTCTGCGTTTTACTCAACCTTCACCGGCCCTGCGGTTTACACAGAAGCCAAAAAGTACCAAAAGATTGAGTTCACTGACATCGAAAAGGGCAAAGCTGAATTTGAGAAGAATGCCCCAGAAGGTTATGTCGCCATGGTGCAGCATTACTTTGCATCTGCATGGGTTTTGCCAGCCAACACCGTGCGCGAGAATTTTGCCCGCAAGGTCGATACCAACCTTTATTCAGTGGGCATGATTACCCCTTTCAGTGAAGTTGCACCAGGCCAGACCAAAGCGCTAGAGGCCACTTTGTTTGTGGGCCCTCAAGAAGAAAAAATGTTGGAAGCTTTGGCCCCCGGCTTGGAGTTGGTCAAAGACTACGGCTGGCTCACGGTCTTGGCCAAGCCTTTGTACTGGTTGCTCGATCGCTTGTATGGCTTCCTGCAAAACTGGGGTTGGGCCATTGTGGCTTTGGTCTTCTTGCTCAAGTTGGCTTTCTATTGGCTCAACGCCAAAGCTTATGCCAGCATGGCCAAAATGAAGGCCATCAATCCCAAAATTATGGAAATGCGTGAGCGTCTCAAAGACAACCCTCCGCAAATGCAGCAAGAGATGATGCGCATTTACCGCGAGGAGAAGGTCAACCCCATGGGCGGTTGCTTCCCTATCATGGTGCAGATTCCTGTTTTCATTGCCTTGTACTGGGTGCTGCTGTCGTCTGTTGAAATGCGCAATGCACCCTGGATCGGTTGGATTCAAGATTTGTCCGCGCCTGACCCCTACTTCATCTTGCCCGTGGTCATGACGCTTTCTACATTGCTGCAAACAGCACTGAACCCCGCGCCACCCGATCCAATGCAAGCCAAATTGATGTGGTTCATGCCACTCATCTTCAGCGTGATGTTCTTCTTCTTCCCATCGGGCTTGGTGCTGTATTGGATTACCAACAACATCTTGTCAATTGCGCAGCAATGGGTCATCAACACGCGCATGGGTGTACCACCGCAGTTCAATCTGCCAAAATTCAAATGAGTCCCCAAAGTCTTCATTTGAATTGAACCACTCAGGGCCGCACAAGCGGCCCTGTTGCATTGAAATTTTCATTTTTATTCAAACCAATTTGACGCCATGCTGTCTCGCCATCAAGACCCTATCATCGCCATCGCAACGGCCCCTGGCCGAGGCGCAGTCGGCATTGTTCGTGTGTCGGGCCGCCAACTGAAAGCGTGGGCAGATGCCTTGTGTGGCAAGACGCTCATGGCGAGACAAGCGCACTACCTGCCATTCAAAGACGAACAAGGCGAACCCATTGACCACGGCTTGGCCCTCTATTTTCCAGGGCCCCATTCCTACACAGGGGAAGATGTTTTAGAGCTTCAAGCGCACGGTGGCCCAGTGGTTTTACAACTCCTTGTGTCGCGGTGTTTAGAAGCGGCCCAGAAAACGAATGCGGCCACTGGTCTAGCCTATTTGCCGGGTCTTCGTTTGGCTGCGCCTGGCGAATTTACACAGCGGGCTTTCCTCAACGACAAAATTGATTTGGCGCAAGCCGAGGCCATTGCCGATTTAATCGATGCCTCCACGGGCGCAGCAGCCCGCAGTGCCAGCCGCTCCTTGGCTGGCGACTTTTCCAAAGAAATTCATGTGCTGCGCGATGGCCTGGTTCATTTGCGCATGCTGGTAGAAGCCACTTTGGATTTCCCCGAAGAAGAGATTGATTTCTTGCAGAAAGCCGATGCGCAAGGCCAACTTCACCGACTCCAGGCGCAGCTGAGCAACGTATTGGCTCGCACGCAACAGGGCGCCCTGCTGCGCGAGGGCATCAAGGTGGTCATTGCAGGTCAACCCAATGCGGGCAAAAGCTCTTTGCTCAATGCCTTGGCCGGTGCCGAGTTGGCCATCGTTACACCCATTGCGGGAACCACGCGCGATGTCGTGCAACAAACCATCCAAATTGAAGGTGTGCCCGTTCATGTGATTGACACCGCAGGCCTGCGTGAAGGCGAGGGCATTGATGCGGTTGAAAAAATTGGCATTCAACGGGCCTGGGAACAAATTGCTGCGGCTGACGCTGTTTTGTTTTTGCACGACCTAACTCGCCAGCATCTACCCGACTATGTTCAAGCCGACGCGCAAATTCAAGAGACACTCACACAGCAAGTGCCGCAGGGCGTGAGTTTGTTGCACGTTTGGAACAAGTGCGACGTTGCCAACCCAAGCCATGTTGCAAAGCTTGATGGTGATGCAAGCACCGCCATTGATTTGTCCGCTAAAACAGGCCAGGGCATTGATCAGCTTCGCTCAAAATTATTAGAGGCTGCTGGTTGGCAACCAGTGGCCGAGGGTTTGTATTTGGCCCGTGCGCGACATGTGCAGGCCCTGCAACGTGTGCAATCGCATCTTGAGTGGGCAGACATGCATTTGCGTGCGCAAGCACAATCACTCGACCTGCTGGCTG
>JBIKJX010000339.1:0-2827 GCA_044360785.1 Limnohabitans sp. | reverse complement strand
GACGCCGCCATTGTGCTGCCAATTGACCCAAGGCTTCGCGTGCATTAGGAACACACAAGGCAGGCACTGTGACACCCGCCAAATGTTTGAGGTGCTCTCCTTGAGTGGGGTCATCTGCCTCCAACATGACAGCCACAGCACCCTGTGTCTGTGCTTGTTTCAAAAATGCAGTGCCATCAAATTTTTCACCTTTGAGGGCAACAAACAAATCGCCGGCAACCACACTGCGGCTGTCGGTGCGAACCGCTTTAATTTGAATGAATGAGTCAGCCACGTTTAGTGCCGAAGAATTTGCAGGCACTGCCTTTGGCAACCAAGCTTGAAGTTGGGACAGCGTCAAGTTCATGAGAGCGCCCCGGTTTTGCTGATGACTTCTAAGCGATGACGCAAAGCTTGCTGCGCATGCACACGATCATCAAACGGATATTTCACACCCGCAATTTCTTGCGTGACTTCATGTCCCTTGCCCGCAATCAAGATGACATCTTGGGGGCCTGCTGTGGCAACTGCATGCTGAATGGCTTTGGCGCGATCGAGCTCTTGGTAAACAGCTTGCGGCGCCTTCAAGCCTTTCAGCATGTCAGCTGCAATGCTTTGCGCTTGTTCACTTCTTGGGTTATCACTGGTAATCACCACATGATCGGCAACCGCTTCCGCCGCCGCAGCCATCAAAGGCCGCTTGCTAGCATCCCGATCGCCACCGCAACCCAATACGCACCACAACTGAGAGCCGAATGACTTCGCAAACGGTTTAAGTGCCAACAATGTTTGTGTCACAGCATCGGGCGTGTGAGCGTAGTCGACCAAAGTCAGTGGCAGTTGTGCGTTGCTTTCAAGCGATACTTTTTCCATCCGACCTGGCACGGCTTGGAGTTGTGCGCAGACATTCACTGCTTGTTGAAAGCCAACGCCCAAAGCGCGCAAAGATGCAATGACACCGAGCAAGTTGTCGACGTTGTAGTCACCCATCAAAGCGGTTTGAATGGGACATACGTGGTCACCTTCGACCACCTCAAAATACAAACCAGTCAGATTGCGCTTCAAGCCTTTGGCCTGCAATCGTGCGGCATTGTTTTGACTTGAGCAAGTCCAAACGTCGATGGCTTGATTGGCATTCAACACATTGTTTTTCAAATTGTGGGCCAAATCAGCGCCCTTCACATCGTCCACATTGACAACGGCGACACGCAAGTCAGGCCAAGCAAATAAGGCTTCTTTGGCCTGCCAATAAGCCGCCATTGAGCCGTGGTAGTCCAAATGGTCTTGTGTGAAGTTGGTGAACACAGCCAGTTCAATGCGAGTACCCGCCATGCGTTGCTCAGCAATGCCAATCGAACTGGCTTCAACGGCACAGTGCGTCACGCCATCTCGCACAAATTTTTCAAATTGAGCTTGCATCAAAACGGGATCGGGCGTTGTCATGCCAGTCGCCATGAGCTTGGGCGGTTCACCCACACCCAGCGTGCCCACCACTGCGCATCGCGGTGCAAGGCTCTCAAGAGTACCCACCGCATTGAGCGCTTGCGCCAACCACCAAGCGGTGGAAGTTTTTCCATTGGTCCCTGTGACTGCCAAAACTTTGAGGGCTTGGCTAGGCTGCTCATAATAAGCATTGGCAATCCAACCTGTGTCGGCCTTCAATCCCTCGTAAGCTGCCACTTGCGCTTGATCACCTGCGACAGACCATGTGTCTGACCATTGATCACAGCCTTGTGCTTCGACCAAACACACCGTCGCACCTTGGGACAGCGCCGCATTGACATAGGCACGGCCATCTGTTGCTGCGCCTGGCCATGCAATAAAACCATCGCCTTGACGAACAGCGCGGCTGTCCGTGCACAAATTGCCAGTCACTCGTTGGCGTAGCCACGCTGCAGCTTGAGTCGGACTGCGCAATGTTTGCATCAGAACGACTCCTCAACAGCGTTGGCCACAATTTGTGGCTTGACATTCATGTCGGGCTGAACACCCAACAATCGCAAACTTTGCTGAACAGTCTGACTAAAGACCGGTGCAGCCACATCGCCGCCGTAGTAACGACCATTGGTGGGTTCGTCAATCATGACCGCCACCACAATGCGTGGTTTTTCAATGGGTGCCATGCCAACAAAAAATCCACGGTATTTTTTGTTAGCGTAGCCCTTGCCTTCTTGCTTGTGTGCTGTGCCCGTTTTGCCGCCCACGGAGTAGCCAATGGTTTGTGCTTTTTGGGCTGTACCGCCAGGACCTGCCGCCATGTTGAGCATGTGGCGAACGTCCTCTGCATGCTTTGCGCTGATGACCGGCACACCTACTGGCGTTTGTCCATTCTTAATCAACGTTGCGGGCAATGAATAGCCATCACTTGCGAAGATGGTGTAAGCACGGGCCATTTGAAACAGGCTGGTAGAGACACCATAGCCATAGCTCATGGTTGCTTGCTCAATGGGCCGCCAAGTTTTAGCGGGTCTGAGCTTGCCGCTGACAACACCTGGAAATGGCAACTGAGGTTTTTGACCTAAGCCCACCGCTGTGAACATTTCCCACATTTCACGGGGCTGCATTTGCATGGCAATTTTGACGGTGCCCACGTTGCTAGATTTTTGAATCACTTCATTGACCGTCATGGCACCATGGGGGTGTGCATCGGTAATGGTAGAACCTGTGATGTTGATGTGACCTGGCGCTGTTTGAATCACAGTTTCTGGCTTGATCAGACCCTTTTCCAATGCCAAGGCAATGGTGAAAGGCTTCATGGTGGAGCCTGGCTCAAAGGTGTCGGTCAAGGCCCGATTGCGCAGTTGCTCGCCACTCAAGTTGACACGCTTGTCGGGTGAGTAACTTGGGT
>JBIKJX010000338.1:0-2846 GCA_044360785.1 Limnohabitans sp. | reverse complement strand
ACAGTTCGGGCGAGGTGGCAGATTGGGGATAAGCAAATACGCCATGGCCAGGATGCCCTGCTGGCAATGGCGAGCCTTTGACCCAGGCTTGCAACTCCATCACTTGTCTTGGAAAATTTTCACTGGCATAACGATCAGGGTTTAAGAGTTGGGCAGTTTTGCCATCGCTACCAGGCGCACGACCGACGCCCAAATCAATTCTTCCGGGCGCCAGCGCGTCTAGCACTCTAAATTGCTCGGCCACTTTGAGTGCAGCATAGTGCGGCAACATAACACCTGCACTGCCAATGCGAATTTTGCGGGTCTGTGTGGCAATGGCCGCCATTAAAATTTCAGGGGCAGTACCCACAATGCTTGGATGCGCATGGTGTTCACTGACCCAGAACCGGTCGTAACCCAAATTCTCGGCATGCTGCGCCAAAGCCAGTGTTTGACGAATCGAGTCGTCTTGACCGCGACCTACAACGGCCACGGATTGATCGAGCACTGACAAACGCACACTCATGACTTAACCGTTCTTGCTTGAGACAAACACATTAAGTCTTTGCCATTTCTGCTTCTTGTAGCGCACGCCACATGACTTTGCCACTGCCACTTTTGGGCAACGCATCCATGAACTCAACCACACGGGGTACTTTGTAAACAGCCATGGTGTCGCGGCACCAATCCACAATGTCCTGCTCACTCACCTGCCCCTTGTGACTGCTTCGAAGTACAACCACTGCTTTGACAGATTCACCGCGGTAGGCATCTCTGGTTGAAATAATGCACGCTTCCTGAATGGCTGGATGCTTGAACATCAAGGCCTCGACCTCAGCGGGCCAAACCTTAAAGCCACTGGCATTGATCATTCGCTTCAAGCGGTCGGTCATGAAGAAATAGCCTTCTGCGTCAACGCGGCCCATGTCTCCTGATCTAAAAAATGATTTGCCATCGATTTCAAAAAAAGCGTTGGCAGTGGCCTCAGGTCGCTTCCAGTAACCCTTGAATACTTGAGGGCCGCTAATGACAATCTCGCCAGATTGTCCCATTGGCAATTCCTTCAGTGTTTCGGGGTCGACCACTCGGGCATCGACACTCATGAACGGAATGCCCAGACATTGTTGCTTAGAGTCATCGGGCGGATTGGTGTGCGAAGGCGCCGCCGTTTCAGTCAAGCCATAGCCTTCGATGTATTTCAAATTGAACAATTCAAAAAGCTTTTGCGCAACGGCTTCTGGCATGGCAGCACCGCCACCGCCGATGTTTTGCAGGCTACTCAAATCGTATGTCGACAAGTTGGGACTTCCCAACAAATCGATCACCATGGTGGGAATGTTGGTCCAATGCGTAATTTTCCATTTGGAAATTAATCGACCTGCGACATCGCGATCCCACCTAGGCATCAGGACCAGCGTGGCACCTAAATACAAACTGGCATGCATCACACTCACCATGCCGGTAATGTGGAACATGGGCACCACACACAAACACTTGTTTTCGGCAGTGCCGTTTGACCACAAACCACTGGCCAATGCGTTGTGCATGATGGTGCCATGCGTATGCATGCAACCTTTGGGCAAACCCGTTGTGCCGCTGGTGTAAGGCAAAATCGCCAAATCTTGTGGCGTGGCGCTAACGTCAGTTAAGTCGATGATTGTTTGCATGGCATCTTGCCAAGCATGAACTTCTCGCCCCATCAACTCTGGCAAAGCATGCGTTGTCAGCAACCAAGGACGCCACGCTTCTGGCATTTCTTCTGGACTTACAGCGTCAGCATCGAAGACATCGGTAAATTGGGTCACCAACAAATGCTTTAAGCCTTCTTGCGCAGGCAATGCATTGCTGGCTGCTGCCAACTCTGAGGCCAAGTCCGCAGTAGTGACGGCAACCTTGGCGTCGGGGTCCAGTATGTAATGCTTCAACTCCTCCATGCGATTCATGGGATTGACGGGCACCACCACGGCATCTAGGCGCAAAATGGCAAAGTGCGCGATGACCAGTTGAGGACAGTTTTGCATGTCCAGTACCACTCGGTCACCCTTTTGAACGCCCATTTGGCGAAGCGAAGAGGCAATTCGTTCAGCGGCATCGAGAAGTTGCGAGTAGGTCCATGTTTGCCCCATGAACACCAGTGCCAGCCTCTCTGGATAACGCATGGCACTGACTTGCAAGTTGAACCAAAGTGAAGTTTGGGGGGCGACCAATGCATGTGGCAAGCGTTTGGGCCAAACAGCGTGGTGAACAGGCATTCGAAAAAACTCCCACTAAAAAAGCTCAACAAAGCGCTAGGAAATGCCCCTTGAAGGTCTGCATTTTGATCTGTTCATCGTAAACAGGAATGTCGCCCGAGAACATCCCTATAGTCCCTAGGTTGAAGACCCTAATTGCAAGCATTTGTAGCTTTTAGATCTACGAATAGCGACTAAATTGTTGTTTTCTCAATCGAGGCTCACATGTCCCCTTTGCCTACCCCCGCCTGCTGCGGCACAAGCAAAGCAGCACAATTGCTCCAACTTTCCGTTGGTACGGTCCAAAGCTTGGTCGACAAAAAAATACTGGACGCGTGGGTGACAGAGGGCGGTCACAGGCGCATATCTATGAATTCAATTCATGCCTACCAAGACCACCAACAAAAGCTTCCTGCTTTAGAACGCCTCAAGGACGAGCGCCTCAAAGTTATGGTGGTCGATGACGATCCCGTTACCCGGCATCTCCTGCAGGACGCATGTCTTTCCACCCATGGGCGAGTTGACTGCTGCGCTGTCGATTCAGGCATTCAAGCTTTACTGACCTTGCCAGTTTTCAAACCTCAAATCATCATTTTGGACCTGCTCATGCCTGGCGTCGATGGCTGGGAAATGGTG
>JBIKJX010000036.1:0-10557 GCA_044360785.1 Limnohabitans sp. | reverse complement strand
GAGTCCATTTTTGACGTTCTCATTGGCGGCAGACGACCCATTTCCTTCGACTGAATTTAAACCTTGTAGGTTGACAGGGTCAATGACTGATGTGGCCATGACTGTGCCGCCGGTCTCTGAAGTCTGTGGTGCTGCCATATGACTTGTAATAGCCGGACTGCTAGTCAACTGAGCTGCAAGGGCTGAAGCCGCGATATCTGAAATTTGACTCGGATCAATCAACTCCACAGAGAGCAATTGTTCATCGACTGGGTCTTTTGATCCCTGCCCTGATTCTGTATTCTCTTGGAAAGAAGCATAGGCAAAATTTGCATCTTCAACAGCACTCAAAAGTACGTCAGGCGGCAAAATTTGCAGGCCCATAGGCTGGGCATCCCCCGACTTATTGAGCTGTTTTTTCTCAGGTTGCGATGAATCTGAGCCCTGTGCGCTTGGCTGCATCGCTTGCGCCAGCTCCTCTGTAAAGCCAAGCTCTATGCTGATTGCAGCAGGGTCTTGAGCCTCGGGCGAAGCTCCTGTAAATTGAACGGTTGATGGGTTACTGACAATAATGGCCATGGTTGAATTTCCCAAAATTTAACCATGTCATGCAAATTAGATGCCACCCTTCATGAAGACTTGTGCCTGGCCTGCAAAACATCCTCCAAGGCCTTTTGGTCTTGTTGGTCCAGCGCCTTTTGCTTCAGCTGTTTTCGTTGAACCAAGAAGTTCTCAAAAGTCTTCAGCCGTTCTGCATCTTGCTGAGCTTTCTGAATCGCCTGTTGACTTTGATTTTTAAGCGAATCGATTTCAGGCTGTTGAGATGCGGAAGTCGCTCTTAATTTCTGACCAAAGCTTGCCTGAGTTTGCAACTGCAGTACAGTGTCACCTTTTTGAGCCGAATTCATCCATTGTGATTCGTATTCAGCGGCATACGCTTCAATTTGCTCGTTGAAACTTCGAACTCGGTCATATTCAGCTTTGACCACTTTAGACCTGGCCACGGAGCGATCTTTGCGCATTTTGAGCATTTGCTGCAAAATTTGGAAGACACGCCCACTCATAATTGTGAAGCCCTCGAGAGGGTCATGAGTGCCTCAATGCTGCCTGACAAATCCGCCACCAACTGCGAATCTTGCTGCAGGAAAGATCGGATATGTGGCCACAATTTCAAGGCAGCATCAAGATCAGGGTCCGAGCCAGCCATGTATGCGCCCATTGCAACCATGTCTCTACTTTGCACATGACGGCTGATTAACTGTTTGATTCGCCGTGCTGCCACAACATGCTCAGGCGAAACCACCTTAGGCATCACCCTAGAGATTGACTTTTCAATGTCAATGGCGGGATAGTGCCCTGAATCTGCCAATTCACGAGACAAGAAAATATGACCATCTAATACACCCCTTGCAGCATCTGCCACTGGATCGTGAACGTCATCTCCTTCCAATAACACCGTATAAAAGGCCGTCAAAGAGCCCTGTAAGTTCTCTCCATTCCCCACTCGCTCGACCAAAGCAGGCAAACGTCCAAATACGCTGGCTGGATAGCCTCGCGCAACAGGCGCCTCCCCCAAACTCAATCCAATTTCTCGTTGTGCCATGGCATAGCGTGTCAATGAGTCCACAATCAAAACAACATGCTTGCCTTGATCTCTGAACCAAGTGGCGACGTCTGTTGCGTACTCGGCCCCCTTGGCGCGTGCCAGCGGTGAGGTGTCTGCAGGCGATGCAACCACCACAGCTCGTTTGCGTGATGTTTCGTCCAATTGATCATCACAAAATTCGCGAACTTCTCGGCTGCGCTCGCCGACCAAGGCAATGACAATGACATCGGCCACACAATTGCGTGTGAGCATGGATAGCAAAACACTTTTACCCACCCCAGAACCCGCAAAAAGCCCTAAGCGCTGACCGCGGCCAACGGTCAGCATGGCATTGATTGCCCGCACACCTGTGTCTAACGCTTCATGGATGGGTGCACGTTTAAGGGGATTGGGAGAAGCAGTTCTGGCCAAAGAATCCGCCCAAGTGGCACCACCCAAACCATCCAAAGGTCGCCCCAAACCATCCACCACACGACCTAAAAGTTGTTGCCCGATAGGTAAGGATGCAATGCCCTGACGCATTTGATAGCCATTTACACCGCGCTGCGGTGTTAACAATGGATAAACCACTGCACCAGGTGATAAACCGCTCACTTCATCAAAAGCCATGAGGTAAGTGGTGTCTCCTTCAAAGCCAATGCACTCTGCGTCAATCCAAATATTTTGACGGCTGTTTTCTACGCAAGCATGAGAACCAATTGGCAGGGGCAGACCTTCAACTTCAATCAGCAATCCAGAAACGCGCTTGACACAGCCTTCACGAACAGACAAAGGTAATTGCGCCAACTTCCTGCGATGCGACAGCACAAACTCTGGAAGATCAAGGGAGATCACTGGCGTACCCGGCTGTATGTTGATCGTCAAGACTGACCAGCGTGCGGCAGCAGACCGAAAGCACTGCGCACCAAGGCTTCTCTGGCGCGACTTCCTACATCGAGTCGAGTTCCCTCAACCTGAACATAGGCATAACCCGCTTTCAATTCTGGATCTGCGCGAACAACTGCAGTGAAAGGCAAGTCTGGTCCTGCGAGTAAATTTTCCCAAGCTTCCAATTCAGAGACAGGAACCCCTAAAGTAAGGCTTTGACCTGGTCTTGGCAAACGCAGCAAGGCTTCTTGTACAGCAGCCACAAAAACCGCTCGGTCCATTTGCTCTTTGCCCGCCAAACGGAGTGCTGTTTCATAAACCCATTCGGGCAACACTTCTTGAAACGATTCCGGTAAATTTTCTAATCGCTGTAGAACCTGCCTCAAAGATTGTCCCAACTGTTCTATGTCTTGGGCGCCACTTTGATAGCCTTGCTGATACCCTGTCTGAAATCCTTCTTGCCGACCTTTTTCCAAGCCTTCTTGATGGCCCAAAGATGAAGCTTGTTGCCTGCCTTCAACTAAGCCTTCTTGTAAACCCCTTGCAAATGCATCCTGATAAGCTTTTGCTCGGATATTTTGAATCTCATCAACAGTAGGTAACTTCAGCGCAGAAGACTCGATATCCATTGGCACTTGCTTACCTGCCAAGGTGGGTATTGGCTCAGTATCAAATGATGGTGGTGCCCAACGGTCCATTAGTTAAATCTAGTTCGCTGACGTATCAGCGTTTGTGCGTTCAAGAGAGACTATTCTTTGATCTTCCAATCGCCTTGCCACTTGGACAACTTCACGCTGCTTTGATTCAACTTCTTGAACGCGTACAGGTGGCAAACCTTCCATTTCAAAACGCAAACGATCGGCTTTGCTCTTAGTCACATTGACCAAAAAGTAGTCACGAACATTGGGACTAGCCCCCTTCAGAGCGACCAGCAACACATCATTGGCAACTTCAGACAAGACACGCTGCAACGATTGCGGCGAAATCTTCAAGAAGTCATCAAACTTGAAAATCTTGGCAGCAATTTCATCTGCCAATTTAGGGGAATGCTCCCTGATATTTGCCAATGTTTTTTGGTCGTCTCCACCAGAAAAGAGACTTAGAATTTCTGCTGCAGGTAGCGGACCCCCTAGCCCGCCATAACCTTGCGTGTCAGCGCCAATTGTTCGCTCCAGCATGTCGTTCAGCTCTACCAATGCAGACGGGTCAACTTGGTCTAACAGCGCAACACGCAATACCAATTCGCTGCGTGTTTGTTCATCAAATTTCTCTAATACAGCAGCTGATAGCTCTGAGGGGATGAGCGACAGAAGCGTAGCGACCACCTGAGGATGTTCTTCTTTCAAATGGTAATGAAGCTGATCAGGCGTTGTGTTGCTGATGAGGTCTAAAGCAGGAACGTTTTGTGCAAGCGGACTATTCGAACTTGGCATTGGCCAGAGGTGCGGAACTTCTCCAGAAAACTTTTTGACCAGTTCTGAGACAAAGGCTCTGGGATCAAAAGGTACTTGCTTTTGGTGTTCGGTTGTGTTCTTGAAATTTTCAAGGACTTCAATCATGACTTCACGGTCAAGACTTCTCACTGATGCCAATAAAGAAGAAACTTTTTGCGCCTCCTCTGGCGAAAATGATTTAATCAAATCACCAGCAACATCAGGACCTATGGCCATTAAAACAATGGCTGCTTTTGAAGGACCATCCAAAAATTGAATGTGAGGTCTTATTTCCTCAGGCTTTTGGAGACCTTTACGCAATGCACCACCCAATATATTGGGGCTAAATGTTGTAGTCATGTTGGTCATGAAGTTTCCTTTGGCTGCGCCTGTGGCTCTGAGGCCCAGGCACGAAGCAACAAAGAAGCATCTTGAGGCTTGTCTTTAGCGTATTTGATCGCATAAGAAACCAGTTCATCGATTTTGGCTTTACTGGCTATCTCTCGCTCACGCATGCGTGCCATTTTTTCTTGTATTTCACGCTCGATGCGTTCATCTCTGGATTTCTGCGCTTCTTGTTGAGCCGCCCATGTTTCTTCTTGGACTTGAAGCTCTTCTCGCATGCGCTCGGCAGCACTCATCTCAGGCATGACGGGCTCGATGTATTCTGGTTCAACCGAAGCTTTCGGTTTTGGCCATAACAAAGGCCGAACAATCGCAAAGTATGCAAACAGCACGGCTAAGGCAATTGCGCCATAGCCAACCAACTGTGAGACCAAGTCCGGATTCAATAGTGCAACTGGCACAACAGGCTCCTCTGAGAAAGGCAAGTTCACCACACTGACCGTATCACCTCGAGTTTCAACATACCCTATGGCATCTTTCACAAGGCTGTTAATTTTCTGAATCTCTTCTGGTGTGTAGGCCAGTTTACGTCCCGCGTTAGGCTGTGCACCCTTTTCGAATTTGTTGTCCAAAACAACTGCGGCAGAAACTCGCAACAACTTTCCTTTACCAGACTTGAGCTTTTCAATGGCCCGGTCAACTTCGTAATTGACAGTTTGCTCTCTGCGGAAATTTGAATCATCTGAGACTGCGACACCGGTCTCGACACTGCCGGGCGCCCGCAAATTACGCGCTCTGCCATCAGCTTGTGTTTGGACCTGATTGACGATGGGCGCCTCTGGCGGGAGAGGTGGTTGATTGGTTAATGAACCAGGAATACCGCCAGGGCCTGATCTGTTGCCACCCGCATCAACAGATTGTTGACTGCGAATAGATTGCGGATTGGGTGGCGAATTTTTCCCATAAATTTCAGAAGTACGCTCACGCTCATCAAAATCAACATCGACAGTGACTTGTGCACGAAAGCCCTCTTTACCGGCCAGAGGCTCCAATATGGCAGCCAAACGACTGGCCAACGCGCCCTCAATTTCTGCCGTGTACTTCAACTGTGAAGCATCTAACCCAGCCAGTCGGTTGGCATTTGAGCCAAGCACCCCGCCCTCCGTGTCCATAATGGCCACGTCTTGCACCTTCATGCCTGGAACAGCAGAACTGACCAATCGTGAGACCGCTGCAATTTGGGCAGGGTCTAAAACACGCCCAGGGTGGAGCGTCAAAATGACAGAAGCTGTGGGTCGCTCTTGTTCTCGCACAAAGGCGGATGGCTTTGGAACAGCCAAATGAACACGAGCCGACTTGACTTGGCCCATTGAACTGACACTGCGCGCCAATTCACCTTCCAAGCCACGCAAGTAGTTGACGCGCTCAACAAATTGGCTGGTACCAAATTTTTGATTTTCGAGCAACTCAAAACCAACATTACCGGCCTTTGGCAAGCCTTGGCCCGCCAATTTCAAACGGGTCTCATAGACCAAGGCCTGAGGCACCGTAATCGCACCACCGCCTTCTGTGAATTGATAAGGCACGTTCATTTGCTGCAAAGCGGCAACGATTGCGGCGCCATCACCTTGGTTCACATTGGAAAATAGAACGCGATAGTCTGAATTGCTTTTGACCGAAGACAAAGCCAATCCCAGTGCAAGCACCAAACCCAATACACCAGCGCCCATAAGCAAGCGTTGGTTGATGGTCAGGGCCTGGAAACGCTGAGAAAGCGTTTCAAAAAAATTAGATGAAGGCGCTGTGGCTGCACCGGTACCAGAGTTACCCATGGACATCACAACTGCATCACGATCTAAAGGGAGATCTTTGGGAGCGTCCAAGAATTGAGCCTCTCTTGAAATTCAAAAAGGGTCACAAGTAAATCTCCTTTACTTGTTACATTTATTCAATATGTATTTTATGATAGCTTGGTAGTAATCTTACGGTTATTACCAATTTTCGTTGGGAAATTAACAACAATCACTTAAATGTCAGAAACCACAAAACTAGCGCAACCGGCCAATGCCAGTGAACTCGCTGGGGCGTTTGAATTGTTTGTGGAAGCTTCTCAGGCTCTGGAACTGCAGTACGCCGCCCTGAGCCGAAAGGTCGAAGACCTGAGCGCAGACTTGGTTCAAGCCAATGACCGCTTGAACGTTTTGCTCAACGCCTTACCCGCAGCGGTGGTTTTAATTGAAAATGATCTCATCAGCCATTTCAACCAAGCCGCCATTCAGCTCATACCTGGACTGAAAACCGGCACCCACTGGCACACGCCCCCAAACTGGAAGCCTGGCCACGGCCCTGATGAATTCCACCTTTTCACGGCCTCGGGTACCCGTACCTTGCAAGCACAACGCGTGCAAGATGGCCTCAGAAGTGTCATACAAATTCAAGATATCACGGCCAACCTGCGCACCCTGGAAGAAAGTGAGAGAGTGGATCGTCTGGCTGCGATGGGCAAGATGTCCGCCGGTATTGCTCATCAACTTCGTACCCCTTTGTCGACAGCCCTCCTCTACTCCTCGCATTTGTGCAACTCTGAGTTGGGCGCAGAAGACCGCGTGAACTTTGCTCAAAAACTACAAAGCCAACTCGTCCATTTAGAAAAAATGGCAGGTGAGATGCTGCAATTTGTCAGAGCCCGCCCCCAAAAAACCCAGATCATTGCCCTCGATGAATTGGTTCAAGAAGCCATGCAAACCCTGGACGGATTGAGTCAATCCAAAAACGTCACCATCAAAGCGCATTTGAATGCGACCGAATGTTTGGTTAGTGTCGAGCGCCCCTCTGTGGTGTCAGCCTTAGTGGCCATTTTAGAAAATGCCATTCAACATTCCGCAGACGGACAGATCATTCAGGTCCGCACCCAGTCAGACCATTTGCGCGGCATCATGACCATCGAGGACAACGGACCCGGTATTGCCTCGGACATGCTGCCCCGCTTGTTTGAACCCTTTGCCACCAACCGTGTAACGGGTACAGGCCTTGGCTTGGCCATTGCACAAAATGCCATTCGCAGTCACCGGGGCGAGATTAATGTTCAAAACAAAGCCGAAGGTGGCGCGCTATTTACAGTGGCGCTGCCCAGTATGGCCAACCTTTAATTGATTACAAGTTACATGTCATCCATCACGCCATTTCAAATTCTCTTGGTTGAAGACGATACCGATTTGCGTGAAGCCATCAGCGTGACTCTGAGATTGGGGGGGGTAGAACATCGCGCCTTTGAATGCGCTGAGGATGCCCTGCCTGCCATCGACCCAGAAACCGAGCAAATGCTTGTCACCGACTTTCGCTTGCCAGGCATGAACGGTTTGCAACTGTTGGCCCAGGCCAGAGAGCGCCACCCCCAATTGCCTGTGGTGGTCATGACTGCTTACGCCGATACGCAATTGGCCGTTCAAGCACTCAAGGGGGGCGCACGCGACTTCTTGATCAAACCCTTCATGCCCCAGCAACTTTTAGAAGTGATTGCGCGGCATCATCCGAGCCCCAAGCCGGCAAAAACAGGCATGGATGCGGAAATCATTGCAGCCGACCCGGCAATTCTTGCCGTTAAGAACCGCTGCGAGCGTGTGGCCGGCACTGGTGCCACAGTCCTATTAACCGGCGAATCTGGGGTCGGTAAAGATGTTTTTGCCAAACAAATTCACCAGCTGTCGGATCGCCGAGCCAAGCCCTATGTGGCCATCAATTGCGCAGCCATTCCAGAAAATCTGCTGGAATCGACTCTCTTTGGTTATGAAAAGGGCGCTTTCACGGGCGCAGTCAAAGCCCAACCTGGCAAGTTTGAACAAGCCAACGGCGGTACTCTCTTCTTGGACGAAATTGGTGAAATGCCCCTTGAACTCCAGGCCAAACTGCTGCGAGTTTTGCAAGACCAAGTGGTAGAAAGGCTAGGGTCTTTGCGATCCATTCACTGCGATGTTCGGATTGTGGCTGCCACCAACCAAGACCTGCAGCAGAGAGTGAAAGACGGCAAATTCCGTGAAGACTTGTACTTCCGCTTGGCGGTTTTTCCCATTCGCATCCCTCCCCTTCGCGAGCGCAAAAACGACATCCTGCCGTTGGCCGAGCATTTCTTGATTCGCTACGGCCGAACAATGGGCCGTCAAGGCCTCAAGCTCTCCCTGGCCAGCCAAAACGACCTGACCCATTACCCTTGGCCTGGCAATGTGCGGGAACTTGAGAACGCCATACAACGCGCCCTGCTTTTAAGCGACGGCGACATGATTGAGCCGGCTGACATTGAACTTCATGGCAGCCAAACGGCAGCGTCACCTGCCATTGCTGCACCTCAAATGCCGCTGGATGGCACACCTCTTGCATACGTTTTAGACCAAGAAAGCCCCGCTTCGGGTGCCCAAGACATGGATTCCATTGAAAGAGAGCACATCTTGAAGGTTCTCAAACAAGTGGGAGGCAACCGCAAGGAGGCTGTGAACATTCTGGGCTTGTCCGAAAGAGCATTGCGATACAAGCTCAAGGCCTACAAAGAAGCAGGTTTTCTTTTTGAATAAATTGAATTAAGATCCAAAGCATGTCGACAAATTCACTCGAATCCTTATCCAGCCAGATGAAAGTCATGGCCGATATGGCTGCGGGCCAGCTCAATTCAACGTCTGCCCTGCCAGCCGCTGGTGAGCCCGACTTCCAAGATGTCCTCAAAAAGGCCGTCTTGTCTGTGAATGAAGCGCAAAATGTGGCGCAGGCTAAGGTTCAAACCTTCTCCACTGGCGAAAGCAACATGACCCTTGAAGAAGTCATGGTGTCTTTGCAAAAAGCCAACCTGTCTTTCCAGACCATGATCGCAGTGCGCAACCGTTTGGTTGATGCGTACAAAGAAGTCACCAACCTCCAGGTTTAAGCTTCTTCTTTCTTCTCGGCCTGACCGGCCAAATCACTTGAGTTTTTATTGCCATTTACATCAGCCTTGAGTTGGGCTAGGTCTGCGTCATTCAACTTGCCGTCCATTTCATAAGCCCAAGCTAACACTTGAGCCACCGCCGCAAACAATTCTGGCGGTACCCAGGCATTTAATTCAAGCTCCATCAGAAAAGCGACCAAACTGGGTTCAGTGCGCGTAGGAATTCCCAGTGATTTAGCACGGTCCAAAATGGCTTGCGCCAACTCGCCTCGCCCTTGCGCCAACACTCTTGGCGCGGGCATACCGGGTTTGTAGCCAAGGGCTACCGCTTGCATGACGGTATCTGGCGGTGTACTAGTCATTGGGCACCTCACCGACATCAGGCAAAGTTTCGATTCGGACATCTTCAATGCCCTGACTTTTTAGATCTAGCAACAAACTGGGCGTCAGTGCGACCCAAGGATCCTGAGAGTTGGCCTCGTGTGCAATCTGAAGAGATACTTGCTGCCCCCATTGCGACCCTGATACAAGAATGCGACCTAAATTGGGCAGATTCAATTCCACACTCAGCATGGCGCCCTTTTCTAATTGAGCAGGTCGGTTGGCATCATTGCGCCAAGCATCTTCACGCACCATTCGCAGAGGCACACCTGGCGCCAAGTCTGCGAACCAAACCATTTGACCATGGGTCAGCATCTGAGCAGCAAGTTGAGCAGGTTCGCTGTCAGGCTCTAAAGCTGACACCCATTTTGCCAGCTGCACAGTGGAGGCGTCCGTTGCGGATTGAGCAAGTTCTATGAACTTGTCTTGCACTTTGTTCACGTTAATTCTGGCTGCCTGAGGATCTTGGACAAACGATTTTTCTTCTTGCAAATTAGGTTTGATTCTCTGTTCTGAATCGTGAATTTCTAGATGGGGCTTCACGCGTCGAGGTAACCAAGATTCTGCCAATCGTTGTGCCGCAAAGATGTCACTGCGGGCTAAGCTCTCGTACAAGCTCAACAAGACCGTCAAGACCTGCGACTCCTTTCTTTGCAACGTCGACATCGTTTGCGGTGCAAGTTCTGCAGACTCAAGTTCACTAGCGCTGTCAAGCGCAACAAATACGGGTTTGGAGATTGGCGACGCACTCTCAAATTCAGGCGAATGATTGGATGGCTCAGATACCAAGCTCTTCAACAATGCACTTTGTAAAGGCTCAGTATTCGTTCGGAAATTCGGTACAGACTTAGACACCACTGAATTGATCCAAGAGGCCAGTCCCTCCTCCAGCATGGGGTGAACTTCGCCTTTCAGCAAAGCATCAGGATCAGGTCCTTGCGGCTCGAAACCCTTGATGTTGAGAGATTTGACAATCTGCACTGCCAAAGGGACCGCCAATGAAGTCCGAGCAGAATGCCCCTTTTCGCCAGGCA
>JBIKJX010000337.1:0-2864 GCA_044360785.1 Limnohabitans sp. | reverse complement strand
CAGGGTGACCTGGATCTTGTGTTCAGACCACATGCGAAGGTACTTGGCGGCCGTGGCACCCGCGTAACCCCCACCGATGACCACCACTTTGGGGCCACTGCCACCACCCATGGTGGCACAACCAGAAACCAATCCCATGGCACCTAAAGCGGAGCCTGTTTGTAAAAAATGACGACGTTGCATGGCAGTTTTTCCTTATTTCTTCTGGGCGGCAAAGTAGCCAGCGATGGCGGCGATTTGCTCGTCGGAATAGCCCTTGGCGAGCTGATGCATGATGGTGGCTGCTGGCACGCGACCAGCTTTGTAGTCCTGCATTTTCTGAATAGTGACTTCTTTAGGGACACCAGCCAGAGAAATCATGCCAGGCTGAGCATTGCCATTGGTGCCATGGCAAGCTGAACAAGAAGCAGCCCAACTGCGCACATGCAGCGGATCGACCTGGGCTTGAGCCAGTCCAGACAAAGCGACCAGACAGGCCGCTGTCAAAGCGTGTTGAATCTTCATGGGTTTTCCTCAATAAAACAGTTGGGGCAATTGAACTTCTCAACGACCCTCAGGGGCGCAGATATACAAATTTCTCATTGGCCTGCAGCTTAGCCACTTCGGCTACACCGGAAGGCACTACTTTGGCTTCCATCAGCAGTTTGTCGGCAGAGATTTTGCGCGACACCAAGGTGTTGTTGCACACACGGAACTCCACGCCTTTGTTGACCAAATCAGCAACACTCCCAGCAAACGGCTGGTCCATCTGGTTGGTGGCACCATTGATCATAAAGTCGATACCAAGGCCGTGGGTGACGACCACAATTTTGGCTGTTGGGTCGGCAGCCAAGTGGTTACGGATATTGCCGATAGCCCGTGATGCCTGTGGGATACCCTCGCTCAGGTGGTAAATCACCTTGATCTCGGCACAACTCAAGGTGCAGGCAAGCAGGCCAGACACCAATAACAGGTGTTGTTTCATTCGTTTCTCCTTAAGTATGGATATTAGCCGGGTCAAGATTGAAAGCATGCCCGTAAAAACCCGGCCCCAAACTGACCGCGAACTTTCAATCGCTTTCACTGGCGATCTGCACACACACTGAGCGGCAGAGGGTCACCACACGGTCGTTAATGATGCGATAGTAAATTTGTACACCTTCGCGGCGCTTGCCAAGCACACCTGCCTGGTAAAGGGTGTTCAGGTGCTGCGACATGTTGGGCTGGGTAGTGTCGATCTCGGCCAGCAACTCACCCACATTCTTTTCGCCATTGCAAAGCGCGCTGATGATGCGCAAGCGCATGGGAGCCGACATCACGCGAAACAAATCGGCAGCTTTTTCAAAAACCTCTTCAGATTCGGTCAGGGCGTTTTCTTCTTGTGATGCTGATTTGGCCATGGTGTATTTTCTTCGAATGCCTCAAATGTCTCACGATTGTCCTGCAAAAAACCATATAAAAAGGCCAATACAAACTTGACTACCAATGGCTCGACTTACTTAAAGGTAAAAAGTTTACACACAGAGTTTGATTTGCCAAGACTTTTAAACAACACCTTGACTCTTGAACCAATTTAGCATTTTTTGCCAACCATCATCTGCTGCTGCTTTGCGATAACTTGTTCGGTAATCGGCATGAAAAGCGTGAGGTGCATCTGGGTAAACCACAAATTCGCTTGACTTGGCAGCGCTGGGGCCTTGTGCCAGTGCGGCCTTCATTTTTTCAACTGTGTCTAGGGGAATGCCAGTATCGGCTGCGCCATACAGACCCAGCACGGGGGCTTTGAGTTGACTTGCCAATGCCAAGGGGTGAGCCGGCGTTTGTGCAGTTGTGTTGCCAACCAAGCGTCCGTACCAAGCCACACCCGCCTTGAGTTGAGGCTGATGCGCGGCATACAGCCAAGTGATGCGGCCACCCCAGCAAAAGCCAGTCATGGCCAATTTTTGAGCATTGCCGCCATTGCGTGACGCCCAGGCCACGGTGGCGTCCAAATCGGCCATCACTTGTGCGTCAGGCACTTTGGCGATGATTTCTGATTGCAGCTTGGCCAACTCGCCATATTCGCTGGGGTCACCTTGACGGACAAAAAGTTCGGGGGCAATGGCCATGTAGCCCGCCTGTGCCAAGCGGTGAGTGACATCGGCGATGTATTCGTGCACACCAAAAATTTCCGAAATGACTAGCACCACAGGCAAATCAGATTTGCCAGCTGGCGCGCTACGGTAAGCGGGCATCTTGAAGCCATTGACATCAATGGTGACTTCACCTGTGACCAAACCTGCAACAGGTGTTTTGATCGCGGTTTGAGCGATGATGGGCATGGCTGCTGCCGCGTAACCAATACCAATAGCTGCTTTAAGTGCAAAGCGACGAGTGGGTCCATTGGTATCTGCAAGGCCGTCTAACAGCGCTTGAGTATCTTCAATGTGGTCTTTGTTCATGAGATGCCTAGATCAGTTTTGTTAAAGAATTGTAGGGTCGCTTTCGCCTATTTGTCTATTTTCACGTTGGTCAAACGGTTCTTGGCGAACAGTTTTTTTTTGCTTGTGTTTTAGCTGGCTCGCATTTTTTGAAATTGAGAGCTTTATTCAATCGATGAAGTCCGCCGCAAAAATCCTGAGGGTTTTGGGTATGAGTTGTCTCGATGAAATACATGGTGACAATTTCGGCCTCCAAATCATCACTTCGACATTCATCTCTAATTTTCAACGGCTGATGTGCTGAGAACCCACCATGTAACTAGCGTCATGTTCTTCTTTGTTGCGAATGTCCAGTCCGACAACACCCTGTGCCTGCAAATTGTTGACCTACATAGCGAGCACACTACCCACTTTGCCCATATCGATGTCAGCTAATTGTTGAAATTTTTTGGTCTAAGTCATTTT
>JBIKJX010000336.1:0-2865 GCA_044360785.1 Limnohabitans sp. | reverse complement strand
CAATGGCTTAAAGGTCTTGCTGTATTTTTTCAAGATGGCTTGATTGGTGGGGCGCAAGGCGTGCTTGGCTGCAATCTCTTGCGCTTCATCGGAGTAGAGGTAATTCAAGTAAGCCTTGGCCAAATCGCCAGTACCCTTCTTGGCAACCGTGCGCTCTACAACCGCTACAGGGTTCTCTGCCACGATGCTGATGGAGGGATGAATGGCATCGACCTTGCCTGCACCAAATTCGTTGTCGACAGAAATCACTTCCGATTCAAATGTGACCAGCACATCACCAATATTGCGTTGCAAGAAGATGGTGGTGGCGTCACGCCCACCCTTGGCCAACACAGGCACGTTTTTGTAGAGCTTGGCGACGAAGGCTGCGGCATCGGCCTCACTGCCACCCTTTTTGCGGACATAACCCCACGCGGCCAAATAAGCCATGCGACCATTGCCGCCTGTTTTGGGATTGACCACAATGACTTGAATGCCTGGCTTGATCAGGTCGTCCCAGTCCTTGATGTTTTTTGGATTGCCATTGCGAGTTAAGAACAGCATGGTGGAGCTGGTGGGAGAAGCGCTGTGCGGAAAACGTTTGTTCCAGTCAGCGGCAACCACACCTTTGCTGGCCAAAAAGTCGATGTCGGTGGTGGTGTTCATGGTGACCACATCAGCGTCCAAACCATCATTCACGGCGCGGGCTTGGGCGCTAGAACCGCCATGCGCTTGGTCAATCTTGACGTCTTTGCCAGTGGTCTTTTTGTAATTGGCAACAAAAGCAGCGTTGTATTCTTTGTAAAACTCGCGGGCTACGTCGTAAGACGCGTTGAGCAAATTTTGGGCTGAAACTTGGAGGCCAGATACAGCCAACAAGGTGGCTAAAGCAATAGATTTAATCTTGGTCATGGTGAGTCTCGATTGAGTAAGGTCGTGATTGTCTGAGGGCATCTTCAAAACTCAAACGAATCATTTGTTGTTTGTTTATATGAATACAGCATATAAAGTACTGAATGTTGCCTTTATGGGTACACCATCTGGCACTTTTGAAGCACTCACTGACTTTTTCAGCTAGATCTGATCAATACAAATATTGAATGGCAACCCAATGCATGACCCATTCCAAGTGAAATGGCATATGATGAATACCAATGGTATATATCAAAATTCAGAGTTAACAGGAGACATCATGGACACGGCAAAGATTTTTCAAACAGGTCGCAGTCAGGCTGTACGGCTCCCAAAAGAGTACCGATTTAATGGCAAAGAGGTCGTCATCAAACGGGTCGGTGAAGGTGTTTTATTGATGCCTATCGAAAATCCTTGGCAGTTGATTGAGACTGCATTAAACGCATTCGAACCAGGATTCAAGATTGAACGAAACCAACCAGAACATCAAAATCGTCCTGAGGTTTTGCTGTGATCTTGCTAGACACGAACACATGCATCTACATCATCAATAACAGACCACCTAACGTACTTGAGCGTTTCAAAAGTTACCAAGCCGGTGAAGTCGGTATTAGCAGCATTGCCGCCTCCGAGTTGGCATTCGGCGTTGCCAAATCAGGATCGATTAAGAATCGAAAAGCGTTAGACATGTTTTTGGCACCACTTCAGATACTGTCATTCAACAGTGACTGCCTATGGTTTTATGCAGAACTCAGAGCCACTTTAGAAATGAAGGGTTTGTCGATTGGCCCCATGGATACTTTAATTGCGGCTCAAGCACTCAGCATTGAAGGAACACTGGTGACCAATAACATCAAAGAGTTTTCACGTGTCCCAAAACTCAAACTGGAAAACTGGTTTGAAGCAATTTAGTCAGATTTATCAGGCTACCAAAGCGACAGACTTCACTTGCGCCCACACAGGCTGCCCCACTTGCAAGGCCAGTTGCTCCACGGCACGCTTGGTAACGCGGGCTAGTACCTCTTCGGGGCCGCACTTCAAAACCACCATCACCTGAGAGGGGTGGGTATCGGGCGTGATACTTTGAATCACACCCTGCAACTGGTTTTGGATGCTGGTGTTTTGGGGCTCGGACGTGGCCAAACTGACGTCACGCGCCAAAATGCGAATGCGCACAGTTTTGCCGACTGGTAGGCCAGCATCACGCATCCAAACACAGCCGCCTTCAAAGTCAACGCGGGCCAAGTGCCATTGCGCATCGACTGCGCCCACGCAGCCTTCAATGAGTGCACCAGCATCTTCACCCACCACGACAGGATTGACCACCTGCGTCAACACTTCACCGACTGGGCCTTGCGCTTTAACAAATCCTTTTTCCAAAACCACCAAGTGATCAGCCAGACGAGTGACTTCTTCTGCCGAATGTGTGACATACAACATGGGCATTTTGAGTTCATCTCGCAACTTGGAAAGCCATGGAAAAATTTCTTGACGGCGTGCCGTATCTAAAGAAGCCAAGGGCTCATCCATCAAAAGCAATTGGGGTTGCATGGCAATGGCGCGTGCAATGGCAACCCGTTGACGCTCACCGCCAGACAGCTCATTGGGCATGCGCTGCAACAAACTGCCAATGCCTAAAAGTTCGATGGATGCGTGCAACGCTTTTGAGGCATGTGAGGGGTCACTGCCCATCGTCTTTAGGGCGCGCTTCAAGCCAAAATTGAGGTTTTCAGTGACATTGAGATGCGGCAACAAACTTGATTCTTGAAACACATAACCCAAGGAACGCTGCCAGGTTGGCAGATAAATACCTCGCTGCGAGTCTTGCCAAATGTTGGCGCCTATTTGGATGCAACCGTCTTGGTTTTTTTCGAGGCCAGCCACAGCGCGAAGCAATGTTGTTTTGCCAGAACCCGAGGGGCCGAAAATAGCACTGATACCCTGCCCGGGTAAATGCAAATCGACGTCCAACTT
>JBIKJX010000397.1:0-2874 GCA_044360785.1 Limnohabitans sp. | reverse complement strand
GGCCGAGAACGGCAAAATCGTCCTGGGCGAAGAGTCCTTGATAGGCGAGGTTGTGGATGGTGAAGATCGATCGCGCGTGCGCACCAGGATGCGCGCGCAGGTAGCTGCAGCCGAGAGCGGCATGCCAGTCATGTGCATGCAGGATGTCCGGACGCCATGCCGGGTCGAGTTCCCCTGCGGCGAGATGGGCCGCAGCCCAGCCGAGCAGTGCAAATCTTTGAAGGTTATCGTCCCAAGGTCTGCCATCCGGTCCTTGATAGGGACCGCCGCTGCGCGCATAGAGCCAGGGCGCGTCGAGCACATAGGCCCGCATATCGCAGCCCTTGATGCCGTCTTTGAACCGACCGAGACGCAGGGTGATACGCGCTGCACCGAACAAGGAGCCACCCTCGAAGATCTTGCGGGGCCGCGATACCGCATCGAGTATCGCCGGAAGACCGGGCAGCAGCAGTCGGACATCTGCGCCGGCGGCGGCGAGCGCGTGTGGCAACGCGCCCACGACATCGGCGAGGCCGCCGGTCTTGACGAGCGGGAAGATCTCGGCGGCAGCGTGCAACACGCGCAGCGGCGGTGCGGATATCGTCGTCATGGTCTTTCTGGGAGGCTGCGGGTCCGGGGGCGGGCGTCAGACGCCGAGGCGCTGCAACATCTCGCGGGTGACCAGAGTAATGCCGGTTTCGGTGCAGAGGAACCGCGCTGCGTCATGCGCGGGGTCCTCGCCGATGATCATGCCGTCGGGGATGATGCAGCCGCGATCCACCACTGCACGGACGACCCGCGCGCCGCGACCGACCTGCACGTTCGGCAGCAGCACGCTCAGGTGTACGTGTGAGTAGGAGTGCACGCGAACCCCAGAGAACATCAGCGAGCGCTCGACGTGGCCGGAGACGATGCAGCCGCCCGACACCAACGATTCGATGGCGATGCCGCGGCGATCGCCCATGTTGTGCACGAACTTTGCGGGTGGCAACTGCGGTTGGTAGGTCCAGATCGGCCAACGGTCGTCGTAGAGGTTCAGTCGCGGATCGGTGGCGGTGAGGTCGATGTTGGCGTCCCAATACGCGTCGATGGTGCCGACATCCCGCCAATAGGGCGCTTCGCCGTCGCGTGTGCCGACCGCGCTCTGTTCGAAACGGTGCGCGAACGCGCGCCCTTCGCGCACGGCGCGCGGGATGATGTCCTTGCCGAAATCGTGGCTCGACTGCGGGTCTACGGCATCACGCGCGAGTTCGCACAGCAGGTAGTCGGTGTTGAAGATGTAGACGCCCATGCTGGCGAGCGAGCGGTCGGGCTTACCGGGGATGGCCGGTGGATCCTGCGGCTTCTCGACGAAGTGGGTGATGAGGCCGTCCGCATCGACCGCCATCACGCCGAATGCGGAGGCGTCCTGGCGCGCCACGTCGATGCAGGCGACGGTGACTTCGCGGCCGTGCTCGACATGATCGGCGAGCGCGAGGGCGTAGTTCATCTTGTAGATGTGGTCACCGGCCAGGATGATGATGTACTTGCTGCGGAAACTCTTGATGATGTCGTGGTTCTGGTGCACGGCATCGGCGGTACCTTGGTACCAGTTGGCCTCATCGAGGCGCTGCTGGGCGGGCATCACATCGACGAACTCGTTGAGCTCGCCCTTGAGGTAGCCCCAACCGCGCTGTATGTGGCGCATGAGGCTGTGGCTCTTGTATTGGGTCAGTACGCCGATGCGGCGGATGCCGGAGTTCAGGCAGTTGGAGAGCGCAAAATCGATGATGCGGAACTTGCCGCCGAAATAGACGGCAGGCTTGGCGCGACGGTCGGTGAGGTTCATCAGCCGACTGCCCCGACCACCCGCCAAGACGAGCGCCACCGCACGGTTCGGCAGGTCCAGGCTCGTGGCGATCCGGTTGGAGATCACGGTGCTGCTCCGGGCGGTCGCAAAGACCGTTCCCAAGTATGATAGACCTGCTCTGCAGTGCGATATGCATCTTATTTACTTTGGCCTATCTTCCGATGACCATCCCCCCCCATCCGACCCGATCCATCGGGGGCGAACCGTCGCCCGATCTCCACTCGCGCCTGCGCGATGAGGTCGGTGTCGCGCCGTCCGAGGCGACCCGTCACGATCTGCTGGTGGCGGCCACTTTGGCGGCCCGCCAGAGCTTGTCCCGGCGCTGGGTCGCCACCCAGTCACGGGAGCGAGCCGACAAGGCCCGTCGGGTCTATTACCTCTCTATGGAGTTCCTGATCGGGCGGAGCTTGACCAACGCCCTCGATGCGTTGGAGCTCGCCGAACCGGTCGTCACCGAGCTGCGCAGCCGCGCGCAGCGTCTCGAGGATATCGTCGAGGAAGAGGCGGACCCCGGGCTGGGCAACGGCGGTCTCGGCCGTCTGGCCGCCTGTTTCCTCGATTCCATGGCCACGCTGGGCCTGCCTTCCATGGGCTATGGCATCCGCTACGAACACGGCATGTTCGCGCAGGTCATCCGGGATGGGCGACAGCTCGAATACCCGGATCCGTGGCTCGCCGACGGCATCCCATGGGAGTTCGCCCGCCCGTCGGTGAGCTGGCAGGTCGGGTTCGGCGGACGGGTCGAGCACGACGGACGCAAGGCGCATTGGCGGCCGGCGGGCGAAGTGCTGGCGCGGGCACACGATCTCGTGGTGCCGGGGCACGGCACGGGACATGTCAGCACACTCCGATTGTGGCGTGCCGCCGCGCCCGAACAGATCGACCTGGCGGCCTTCAACAGTGGGGACTACGCCCGCGCCGCGGGCGTCAAGAACGAGTACGAGAACATCTCCTGGGTGCTCTACCCGAACGACAGCACCCCGGCTGGTCGCGAGCTGCGGCTGCGGCAGGAGTATTTCTTCGTCTCGGCATCCCTGCAGGACATC
>JBIKJX010000335.1:0-2876 GCA_044360785.1 Limnohabitans sp. | reverse complement strand
TGTCATAGCCCTCTTCCATTTTTCGGACCATCATTTCGACGGCAATGATGGCATCGTCCACCAACAAGCCGAGGGCAATAATCAGTGAGCCCAAAGAAATTTTGTGCAATCCGATGTGGAAATAATCCATGGCCAAGAAGGTGACGGCCAGCACCAGAGGAATGGTGATGCCGACGACTAATCCAGGACGAATGTCCAGGGTCCAACGACGCCATAAAGGATGAATGCCAGGGCGTTTGTGAAGACCAAGGGCCAAGAAACTGACCGCCAACACAATGCCCACCGCTTCGACCAAAGTTTTTAAGAATTCATTGACTGAACTTGAAACTGCTTTGGGTTGGTATTGAACTTGCGTCAAACGAACTCCGGCAGGGAGAGTTTTTTCAATACCCGCAACACTCAACTGCAATGCATGGCCTAGTTCAATGATGTCGCCGCCTTTGGCCATGGACACACCCAGGCCAATCACTTCCTCGCCGTTGTGCCTGACTTTAACTTGGGGTGGGTCGATGTAATCTTGACGAATTGTGCCCAAATCACCCAACCTGATTTGCTGGCCTGATGCGCCACGAATAGGCATTTGACGCAGCGCATCTAAGCTGTTGAATTGACCGTTGACACGAAGTTGAACTGCATCATTGGGCAAATTCAATGTGCCGGCAGACTCAACCGCATTTTGCTGACCCAGCTGCGCAATGATGGCCCCCATGTCAAGGCCCATGCTGGCCAGTTTCTTTTGCGATATTTCGATGAAAACTTTTTCGTCTTGCACACCAAACAGTTCGACCTTGGCCACATCTTTGACTCGCAAGATTTGCTGCCTGACGTCGTCTGCAAATTTCTTAACTTCTGCAGGTGAAAAACCATCGGCCTGCAGCGCATAAATGACGCCATAGACGTCACCAAAATCATCCACAAAGAAGGGACCCACAACACCGGCGGGCAATGTGCCTCGCATGTCACCAATTTTTTTGCGAACGGTGTACCAAACATTGGCAACTTCGGCAGGCTTGGCGTATTCCTTCACTTGAAAAATAATTTGCGCTTCACCGGGCTTCGAGTAGCTGCGAATTTTGTCTGCAAACGGAATCTCTTGAAGCGTTCGCTCCAATTTGTCAGTGACCTGCTCTGCCACTTGTTGCGCAGTAGCGCCAGGCCAATAGGCTCTGACGACCATGACACGAAACGTAAATGGCGGGTCTTCGTCTTGACCCAAATTGAAAAAGGCAAAGACGCCCAAAAGCATCAAGACCAGCATGAGATATCGGGTAAGCGCAGGATGATCCAACGCCCATTTAGACAGGTTGAAACCTGCTTTGGGTTCTGTGAGCATGATTTACTTGGCCTGACTGGATGTTGCTGCGTTGGCGTTGTAGACGGACACCTTCTGGCCGGGGGACAAAACATGAACACCCGTACTGACAATTTGTTGGCCAGGCTTCAGACCTGCCGCAATGACCACCTCGTTGCCATCGGCTGTAGCAACTTGAACAGCCTGAGAAGCAACCGTGGAAGTTTGTGGATCAAAGACCCAAACTGCAGTTTGTGCACCCTCTTGGCGGATTGCATTGGTTGGAACTTTAATGACATCGGACTGGCTGCCAGCCAACTGAGGCGCTTGGACATTCAGGGTGATGCCCAAGGGCAACGACTCCGCTTTGACCAGACCCAATTTGACTGTGAAGGTTCGTGTTACTGGGTCGGCACTGGCGCCTATTTCACGCACTTGGCCTTGCACCACTTGGTTGGTGTTGCCGACACTGGCAGACATTTTTTGTCCTAACTTCAAGCGTCCCACAACATGTTCAGGAACGGCGAAAACAGCATCGCGCGGTCCTTCTTGCGCCAACCGAACCACGGGTTGCCCTGCCGCCACCACTTGTCCTGGTTCTGCCTCTACCCCGGTAATGACACCTGCTGTAGGCGCAGTCAATTGGGTGTAGGTGGCCTGATTACTTTGCGTTTGAGCTTGTGCCATGGCTTGATCAAGCGTGGCCTGGGCTGCTTTCAAGACAGCTGAGCGTCTCTCCAATTCAGCAGCACTGATGAAGTTCTGAGCCAACAACGCTTCGTAGCGTTTGAAATCAGCGGCTGCCAAATCTCTTTGTGAGCGCGCGCCGACCACTTGCGCCTGTGCGGCTTGCGCGGCCAAAGCGTAATCTTGTGAATCGACTTGTGCCAAAACTTGACCCGCTTGAACGCGTTGACCGACTTCAACTTGTCTCATCAAAATTTTGCCACCCACCCTGAATCCAAGTCGAGTTTCTAACCGGGCCCTGACCTCTGCCGCATATTCGCCCTGCACATTCAAATCAGAGGCACCCACGGTCATGAGCTTGACTGCGCGAATAGGCTCGGGCGTGTTTTGTTTCTGCGAACATGCCGAAAGGCCAAGCAGAGCACAAATGACAACCAAGGAAACCATGGAGGCATTGAAATTGGGCTTCAAATGAGAAATTCCCAGGAAGGGCTTGCCGTTCATGGGTGAAAAAAGCTGATGCATGCGGAATTCCAAATTAATGACTGACTGGTTAGTAATCTAGGGTAATCCATGAGTCTTGTCAAGCGAAAATACGGCTCACCATGGTCACATAACCCATAATGATAGAAAAACACAAAGTACTTTCAGTGACACATCCGGAAAATTTTCCGGTAGCCTCCTGGTTGTGCCCTCCCCATTTGCGACCTGCCATTGCTGCCATTTATGCATTTGCAAGGGCTGCCGATGACATTGCCGATGAAGGTGACTTTGATGCGCAGCAAAGGCTCGATTTGTTAGGGGGCTTTCGTCAGGAACTGTTGAACGGCCCTCTTTCCCAAAGTCTGCATCCTGAAATATTTGTGCCACTTCATGATGTGATTCAAAACTTCAATTT
>JBIKJX010000334.1:0-2877 GCA_044360785.1 Limnohabitans sp. | reverse complement strand
CGCGCCGCCATTACGGCCTTTTATGCTTTCTGCCGAGAAGTTGACGATGTGGTCGATGAGATTACTGACCCCAGCGTCGCCCAAAGTACCTTGGCTTGGTGGCAAAACGAAGTCAATCAATCTTTTGCAGGATCACCTTCTCACCCTGTCATGAAAGCCTTGATGATTCATGCCAATGACTATGGCATTGAAGCTCGGCACTTATTGGCCGTGATTGAGGGCTGCCAAATGGACCTCACGCAAACACGTTATTTGGATTACCCTGGGCTCAAGCGATATTGCCATCTGGTCGCTGGCATCGTGGGTGAAGTCGCTGCAAAAATTTTTGGTCAAACCGACCCGCAAACCACTCAGTACGCTCACACCTTGGGTTTGGCCTTTCAACTGACGAACATCTTGCGCGATGTGGGCGAGGATGCCATGCGAGGTCGCATTTACTTGCCTATTGATGAACTCAAGCAATTTGATGTGAAGGCGCAAGATTTGTTGCAACGCCAATACTCTGACAAGTTCACTGCGCTCATGAAATTCCAGGCGGCTCGCGCGCATGCACTGTACGAAGAAGCATTTGCCTTGCTGCCTGCTGCCGACAAACAGGCCCAAAAGCCTGGCCTGATGATGGCCAGCATCTACCGAACTTTGTTGCGTGAAATTGAAGCAGACAACTTCCAAGTGCTTCACCAACGAGTCTCTCTAACACCACTTCGCAAACTTTGGCTGGCATGGAAAGTCCAAGCCCTTGGTAGGCTCTGAGGCCTCGTGTAGTTGTGACACACAACGCTCCAAAAAAAATTGCAATTGTTGGCGCAGGTTGGGCAGGCCTCAGCGCTGCTATTTCCGCCACGCAAGCGGGCCATCAAGTCACCTTGTACGAGGCAAGCCGTCACTGGGGCGGGCGGGCACGCAGCTTGACAGTGCAGGGGCACAATGAATTGACGCTGGACAACGGGCAACATATTTTGATTGGTGCCTACCATCAGACTTTGCGCATGATGAACACTGTTGGCGTCAAAGAGGCATCTGCACTGTGGCGCTTGCCCCTACAATTGATCAAGCCCGACGGTACTGGCTTGTCATTGAAACATTTGCCATTTCCACTGAATTTGGTTTGGGGTATTGCAACAGCCAAAGGGTGGCGCTGGATTGACAAGTGGTGTCTGGTGCAAAAAGCCTTTAAATGGCAACGTGAAAAATTCACATGCGCAGCCCACTTGAGCGTGACCGATGTGTGCAAAGGGCTGACCCCCACCCTGTTTGAAGATTTGATTGAACCCCTGTGTGTGGCCGCCTTGAACACGCCTGCGCACGAAGCCAGTGGCGCTATTTTTTTAAGGGTGATGAAGGATGCCTTGCTTGGACCTTCAGGTAGCGCCGACCTGCTCCTGCCTAGACAAGATTTAGGGCGAATTTTTCCAAACGCAGCCATTCGATGGCTGGAAGAAAAAAATGTGGCATGCAAAATGGGTGTTCGAGTTGAAAGCTTAACTTGGCACCCCAGCAGCCAAGCTTATTGGCAGGTCAATGCAGACACATTTGATCATGTCGTGGTGGCAACCACCGCCCCTGAAGCAGCACGCTTGATAGCACCTTTCAATTCAGCATGGTCTGAGCAAACACAGAAAATTGAACATGCGGCCATCGCCACTGTTTACATTCAAGCCTCTCAAAGCTTTAAGTTGCCACTTCCCATGATGGCATTAATTTCCAATGGTCAAGCACCCGCTCAATTTGTCTTTGACCGTGGTTTGATGTGCCCCCAAGCCCATACGCCGGGTTTGTTGGCCTTTGTGGCCAGCGCTGTGCAAGAAACCAAAGAAATTGTTGAGGCGCAGATCATGCAACAGGCCAAAGATTTACTCCGAACATTGGGCCACTCGCAGAATGAAATAGACAGCCTTGAAGTACTTCAGACCGTTGTAGAAAAACGCGCAACCTTTGCTTGTACGCCCAGCTTAGACAGACCAGGAAGCCATCCGCACCCCGGCTTGAGTGTCTGTGGCGACTACATTGAGGGCCCCTACCCTGCAACCCTAGAGGGGGCCGTTATGTCGGGCATTCAAGCCATTTTGCGCGCTTGAGAAAACGCTGGGCGTGCAGCACAGGTTTCCAACCACGCTTTGACATGTGGAAATTCGGACATCAACAGTTCTGAAGTTCTAGCCCAAACCAGCACACTGGCCACACACAAATCAGCCACAGTAAAGCGGTTGGCAGACAAATATTTCGACCCAGATTTCGATTGTGCGATGAGATGAGCCTCTAGCACACGGCAAGGTACACGCAATCTTTGTTCGGCCGCATCCGCCAAGTCTGGCTTACGCTGATCGGACGGCATCACCATGCGATGCATCAAAACTGTGAGCGCATCTTTTTCAACTTCCGTCACAGTCCAGAAACTCCAGCGAAGAGCATCGGCTTCTTCTTGGGGTGTTGAAGGCGTGATGGATTGTCCGTCAGACTTGCCATGAACCTTGGCCAAATAAAGCGCACAAGCCATGCTCTCCCATACGGTCACTTTGCCTTCAGCGCGTGCGTCTTCCAAAACAGGAATATGCCCGTTTGGATTGAGCGCCAAAAATTCGGCCGTACGGGTTGTACCGCCTTGGTAGTGAATGGGCGAATGCTCAAAAGAAAGGCCCAACTCGATGGCGGCCCACAAAGGCCGACTGGCGCGAGAAGCACCGATGCCATAAATTTTCAAACTCATTTTTTTATCTCCAGGAAAATTTCAAACTAGTGGGGCCAAGCGTTACACAACTCTTTCAAATCCAACACCGTGAAAGGTGCTGGATGAGTGTCGTGTGACCAAATTTTTTCATCACGGTTGACCCAAACAGATTGCATGCCAGCCCTTTGAGCTGCCAAGACATCCAAATG
>JBIKJX010000035.1:0-10652 GCA_044360785.1 Limnohabitans sp. | reverse complement strand
CAATATGGGAATCAACAAAAAGAGGACACCCACAACGACCAACAAAGCAAAAACCTCAACCAAGACCACAGAAAGCGTTTGGGGCAAAAAAGTAAACCGCTTTTGCAGGCTCATCACAGCGGGGTGCAAGGCGTAAGCCAAAACGGCCGCCACCATAAAAGGCACCAAAACTGGCCCAAGCATCCATAGCAGGAGCGCGACCAACACAGAGACACCGACCCCGATGCTTAAACTTTTAGGAGACTGGATCAAGGACATGGTGTCAATTTGTAGTTAAAGATAATGAAAAGAACCTGCCGCTGAGTTCAGATGCAAGGCTGACAGCACCTAAAATAAGTCTTGATTTTAGTCCCCCCGACCTCCTTCCTACCAATTTCCCCATTTTTCTCATGAGCTCAACTCCTCTTTCTTACAAAGACGCTGGCGTCGACATCGTTGCTGGCGATGCTTTGGTTGAACGCATCAAGCCATTGGCAAAGAAGACCATGCGTGAAGGCGTTTTGGCTGGTATTGGCGGATTTGGCGCATTGTTTGAGGTCCCCAAACGCTACAAAGAGCCCGTTTTGGTTTCAGGCACTGACGGTGTGGGTACTAAGCTCAAATTGGCTTTTGAATGGAACATGCACGATACCGTGGGCATCGATTTGGTCGCCATGAGCGTGAACGATGTCTTGGTTCAGGGTGCAGAGCCTCTCTTTTTTCTAGATTACTTTGCCTGTGGCAAGCTCGATGTCGATACTGCTGCCGCTGTCGTCGGCGGCATTGCCAATGGCTGCGAAATGTCGGGTTGTGCGCTGATTGGCGGAGAAACGGCTGAAATGCCAGGCATGTACCCGGCAGGCGAATACGATTTGGCAGGCTTTGCAGTGGGCGCCGTCGAAAAATCAAAAATCTTAACGGGCCAAAATGTGAAAGCGGGAGACGTTGTCTTGGGCTTGGGTTCGCATGGCGTTCACTCCAACGGCTTCAGCTTGGTACGCAAATGCATTGAGCGCGCCGCCAACAATCTGCCTGCTACTTTAGATGGGCAAAGCTTTAAACAAGCCGTCATGGCGCCTACGCGCCTGTATGTCAAATCAGTTTTGCACGCCTTGGCACTTCACCCCATCAAGGCTTTGGCCCACATCACTGGCGGTGGCTTGCTTGAAAACATTCCCAGAGTTTTACCCGAAGGGACAGCAGCTCACCTTCGCAAAGGAAGCTGGCCACAATCCGAGTTATTTGCTTGGTTACAACAAACAGCCGGCATTGACGATATCGAAATGAATCGCACCTTCAACAATGGCATTGGCATGGTTGTTGTCATCGATGCCGCTGATGCAGCAGCGTGTGCAGAAACCTTGCGTCAGTCAGGCGAAAAGGTCTACCAAATTGGCGTGATTGCGGCACAAGGTGATGGCGCGCAGGTCATCGTCAACTAATTTGTATCTGGGATTTTCAATCAAGGCTGGAGCAAGGCCAGCCGCTTTTGGATTTCGAGCGCATCGCTTGCATCGGGAAGCCCCATTACATATTGCAACAAATCCTTGCGCGCCTCTTGGGTGTTTCCCAATTCAATGAAGGCCAGGCCGCGGTCTCTTTTTTCATCCAGGGCTTGCGGATGCAAAACAATCAGTCGATCTAAGACACCGATCAAGCGCTGCCAATCTTTTTGACTGGTAAAAATTTCTTTCAAATTTCGCAGCATGCGGGTCAAGATGTCTCGGGGCTGTGCAGGCTGCAGAAACAAGCCCAACGGAATGTCCGTGTCCGTCGAGTCTCCCAAGATGGGGCGAAATGGCGCCAATCTTTCTGACAAGTTGTCCAGCCCCAAAGATTCACCCGTCAAGGGATCTAAAACGACCAAACCCTCAGGCAAATTGACTTTGACCAAAAAATGTCCCGGAAATGAAACGCCTTCCGCTTGCAAATCCAAGGCTTGCGCCAGCTCCAACCAAATGACAGCAATGGATATGGGAATACCTCGGCGCGATTGCAGCACCTCATTGATGTAACTATTTTCAGGCGCATAAAAGTTATTGGCGTTGCCGGAAAAGCCCAAGTCGGCATAAAAAAACTGATTCAAGACAGACAGCTTACGCATCGGGTCGGCTTCTGCTTTGACACGTCTCTTGAGTCTGACCAACAAAGCGTCGCAAGTGGCCAAGACGTTTTGGACATCCAAGTTTGGCTCTTCATCTTGCGCAATGGATGCTGCAGCTTCAAGCAATGGAAATTGCTTTTCTGATCCAACCAAGCTTTTGAAATAACTCAGAGGCGTGACAGCTTCTATTGAAAACTTCATAAGTGACTTAAGTTGTTGAAGGGCGCAAGAATGTTTTCAAACGCAAACCACATAAACGCAAGGTGCCAAAAAACAAAATTGCAGATGAAGCCAAAACAGCGGCCATGAAAACCAATCTCAAGCCGGCTTGTTGCCGCATCAGCAACCAGTCAATTTTTTGCGAAACAAATAACAAAAATACCGTCAGCAAAGCAGTGGCCAAGAGCACTTTCAAGCCAAACTTGAGCCATCCTGGTTGCGGCTTGTAACTGCCTTTTCGCAACAAACCAATCAACAACCATACCGCATTGAGTAAGGCGCCCAAACCAATCGATAAGGCCAAACCTGCATGCGCCATATAAGGCACCAGGATCAGATTCATCAACTGGGTAAAACACAAAACAACAATGGCAATTTTCACGGGTGTTTTGATGTCCTGGCTGGCATAGTAACCAGGGGCCAAAACCTTGATGGCAACCAAACCCAACAAGCCTACGCCGTAGCCGCTGAGGGCCAACGTGGTTTGCTGCACATCCCTGTCAGTGAAGGCCCCATAGTGGTACAGAACCGAGACCAAGGGCTGAGAAAACGTCAAGAGTGCTGCAGCGCATGGCAATGCCAACACCACCACCAAACGAAGCCCCCAATCCAACATGGCTGCGTATTCATTTTGGTCACCTTTGGCCTTGGCGGCAGCCAGTTGTGGTATCAACACAGCCCCAAGCGCTACGCCCAAGATGGCGGTTGGGAACTCCATCAGTCGATCAGCATACGTTAACCAACTCACACTACCAGGCGCCAGATGTGACGCAATTTGTGTATTGATGAGTAACGAAATTTGTGCAACTCCGACCCCCAACAAGGCGGGCAACATCAAACTGGCAATTTGTCGCGTCGCGGGGTCTTGTGCAGCATCTCGCAGCGCACGCCAACTCACACCCAACTTAGGTAAGAGTCCCAAGTTTTTTAACGCCGGGATTTGAATGGCCAATTGTAAAAAACCGCCCAACATGACACCCACCGGTAGCGCATAAATTGATTCATAGCCTTTTGATTTGAGCCAAGGCGCTAAAAGCCATGCAGCACCAATCATGGCCATGTTGAGCAAAACTGGTGTGGCTGCAGGAATGGCAAAGCGTTTCCATGTGTTGAGGATGCCTGCAGAAAGCGCCACCATCGACATAAAGCCGATGTAGGGGAACATCCAACGCGTCATTTGAACTGCGGCGGCATAAGCATCAGGTTGTTGCTTCAAGCCACTGGCCATTGCCCATACCAACCAAGGGGCCAGAAGGACGCCTGCAATGCTCAAAATGAGCAAAGTCCAGGCAAGCAAAGTTGCCACATGGTCAATGACTTTTCGAGTTACTTCTTCGCCATGTTGCGCCTTACTTGCGGCCAGCACAGGAACAAAAGCTTGACTGAAAGCGCCTTCGGCAAACAGTCTTCTGAACAAATTAGGAATACGAAAGGCTACATTAAATGCATCGGTCAATGCGCTCGCGCCAAAAGCTGAGGCAATCAAAAGCTCACGGACCAAACCCGTGACACGAGAGGCCAAGGTCCAGAGAGAGACAGTAGAGGCGGATTTAAGAAGGCTCACGCCAAGAGTGTAGCGATTCCTCAGCCCCTTTGCGCGTCTCTGGACGCAACGGTTTTAAGGCTGTTACAATAGCCGGCTTTGCTGACAACATCCTCAGACAACTAGGACACACAAAATGGCTTCTGGAAAACCCAAGAAAAAGAACCCTCGCCTGGCATCAGGCCGTAAACGCGCACGTCAAGACGTGAAATTGAACGCAGCGAACACTTCACTGCGCTCGAAATACCGCACCGCTGTCAAGAACGTTGAAAAAGCTGTTCTGGCCGGTGACAAAACCAAAGCAACAGAACTGTTTGCAAAAATGCAAGCCGTTGTGGACACCGTTGCCGACAAAGGCATCTTCCACAAGAACAAAGCAGCTCGCGATAAGAGCCGCTTGTCAACCAAGGTGAAAGCCTTGGCTCTCGCCTGATCAATTGATCATCAGCCCGGCACCCAACAGGGTTGCCGCCGTTTGAAACGGGTGCGCTGCCAGCAAAGAAAAGCAAAAAGCCGTCTTAGGACGGCTTTTTTGTGGGCGGAAAATAAAATGCTCTTTAGAGTGAAGATCCTTCAGACACCTGCAAATTGTTGTCTTTGGCAAAGTTCATCAAAAAGTCCCATGCCATGGGTTCATGCTCGCGCAGATCTGTGTGAATGATGACGCATTTAATACCCTCTAAAGTTTGAGGGATACACCAAGGCGAATAACTCAAATGGCTACCTGGCGTTGCGCCACCTGGCCGAAATTGGCCCATCACGCCCGCCAACCGTTCAGCCCAGTCACTGGGCCTGAAGGTGCGTCCATCCAAGGTTATACCTTGAATCATTATTTCTTTGGCGTTATTTGAAACCATCGATCAGAGGTTGTGAAATTGTTAAAGCAGACAAGCAGGATCACCACCGTGCCGCATTGCCAAAGAATTGTATCTTATATAAGACTTAACACCCAAATTCTGGCTCTAAAATCTACCTTCAGCGGCCCTTTCGTTGGGCCGATTTCTTTTGACAGGAGATCTTTGAATGTCCAATTTCATTGAAGCCACTTCCCCGCACACCATGAACACTTATGGCCGATTGCCCATCGCCATGAGCCACGGTCAAGGTTGCCGATTGTGGGATGTCAATGGCAAAGTTTATTTGGACGCTTTGGGGGGTATTGCAGTCAACACCTTGGGGCATAACCATGCTGAGTTGGTTCCTGCCTTGCAAGATCAATTGAGCAAAATCATCCACAGCTGCAACTATTACCACGTGCCCAATCAAGAAAAATTGGCCGCCAAATTGGTCGAACTCTCTGGCATGACCAATGTTTTCTTTTGCAGCACTGGTCTTGAAGCCAATGAAGCGGCCATCAAATTGGCACGTAAATTTGGTCACAACAAAGGCATTGAAAAACCCGAAATTGTGGTTTACGAAAAAGCCTTTCATGGTCGCAGCATTGCCACACTGAGCGCCACAGGCAACGCCAAAATTCAAGAAGGATTTGGACCCTTGGTGGAAGGCTTTGTCAGAGTCCCCGCCAATAACATTGAAGCTTTGAAAAAAGCCACAGAAAACAACCCCAATGTGGTTGCAGTTTTTTTCGAAACCATTCAAGGCGAAGGTGGCGTCAATCCCATGCACATGGATTATTTGCGCGACGTTCGCAAACTTTGCGATGAACAAGATTGGCTCATGATGATCGACGAAGTGCAATGTGGCATGGGCCGAACAGGCAAATGGTTTGCGCACCAATGGGCCGGCATCAAAGCGGACGTCATGCCATTGGCCAAGGGCTTGGGCTCTGGTGTTCCCATTGCGGCTGTTGTCGCAGGACCTAAAGCAGCCCAAATTTTTCAACCAGGCAACCACGGCACTACTTTTGGCGGCAACCCTTTGGCCATGCGTGCCGGTGTTGAAACCATTCGCATCATGGAAAAGGATGGCTTGCTTGACAATGCAGCACGCGTGGGCGCCCACCTTAAAGCACGACTGGAAACAGGCTTGGCAGGTGTTCAGGGCATCAAAGAAATTCGCGGCCAAGGTCTCATGCTGGGCATTGAACTGAACAAGCCTTGCAGCGCACTCACACAACGTGCAGCAGATGCAGGTTTATTGATCAGTGTCACGGCTGACAGTGTCATCCGTATCGTGCCTCCGCTCATTCTGACGCAAGCAGAAGCCGATGAAATTGCAGACATTTTGCTGCCACTGGTCAAGACCTTTTTGTCGGAGCAACACTGATGGCCAACCAAACACAGGCGCACGCTTTGCGGCATTACCTGCAATTCACCGACCTCAGCGCTGACGATTACGCACACATTTTCAAACGTGCCGCTTTCATCAAAGCCAAGTTCAAGGCCTATGAAAAATATCAACCGCTGACCGACCGTACTTTGGCCATGATTTTTGAAAAAGCCTCTACGCGCACGCGTGTGAGCTTTGAAGCTGGCATGTACCAAATGGGCGGCTCAGTGGTTCACCTCACCACAGGCGACAGCCAGTTGGGGCGTGCTGAGCCCATTGAAGACAGTGCCCGCGTGATCAGTCGCATGGTCGACTTGGTCATGATTCGAACTTATGGTCAAGACAAGATTGAAAAGTTTGCAGCGCACTCTCGCGTACCCGTCATCAACGGTCTGACCAACGAATTTCACCCTTGTCAAATTTTGGCGGACATCTTCACCTACATCGAACATCGTGGTTCCATCCAAGGCAAGACGGTTGCGTGGGTAGGCGATGGTAACAACATGGCCAATACTTGGTTGCAAGCTGCAGATTTACTCGGGTTCAAAGTCAACCTGAGTACCCCTAGCGGTTATGAAGTTGACCCAACCGTGGTCGGCGTTCGAAGTGCAGCCAGTACCCAGTTTTTCAAAGACCCCATGCAGGCTTGCCAAGGCGCCGATTTGGTCACCACCGATGTGTGGACCAGCATGGGCTACGAAGCAGAAAATGAAGCGCGCAAGAAAGCCTTTGCTGACTGGTGCGTTGACGAAGACATGATGAAAGTTGCAAAGCCCGACGCACTTTTCATGCACTGCTTGCCAGCCCACCGCGGCGAGGAAGTTAGCGCCGAGGTCATTGATGGTCCTCAGTCAGTGGTTTGGGATGAAGCAGAAAATAGAATGCATGCCCAGAAGGCTTTGATGGAATTTTTGTTGCTGGGCAAAGTCTAAGGGCCTGCGTAAAGCCAAGGCACGTCCATCAAGGACTCACCCATCAAGCGCATGGCCAAATCTCGTCCCCATCGCATGGGGCCTTGCATGTGAAAAATTCGCCCGTTACGAATTGACCGCGCTTGAACCCTGGCATTGCGAGCCCATCGCATTTCAGCATACAACCGCCAGCGTTCATTGACTGGCAGATCAACGCGAGCCCAACATGTTGCAAGGGCAGCAGCATCTTCGATGGCCATGCCAGCGCCTTGGGCTAAAAAGGGACGCATAGGATGAGCGGCATCGCCAAGCAAAGCAATCCTGCCTTTGGCCATTTGGGTTGCACTCGCCAAAGGAGGACGGTCAAAGATTGGCCACCGGCGCCAATTTGGCACAGCTTCTAGAACGTCTTTCAAGTGAGGGTGAAGAACACCTAGGGCTTGAAACATATCTTGTGGGTTTGCGTCATAGTCCCAGTCTTTCAACGATTCTGGCAACTGGCCTGGCGCAATGACAACCATGTTCAAAAATTCGCCACCTCGCACGGGATACAACACGGCATGCATGCGAGGGCCCACCCAGACCCTCACGTCTTGTTGACGAAGAAATTCAGGCACCACCTGCATTGGCAACAGTGCTCTGTAGGCAAGTAAGCCCGTTATACGCGGCGCCGTTTTGGGCAACACATAATTTCTGGTGTCACTCCACAAACCATCGGCACCGACCAAGGCTTGAGGGTTCAGTGTTTCAAGATGTCCCGTCTGCAAGTGTTTCACACTGACAGTGATGCCCTCGATGTCTTCTTGCAAAAAATCGACTTCGCTTTGAAGCTTCAACTCAGCCAGACCCAAGCTCAAGACCTTCTGCAGCAGAATCTGATGCAAGTCGGCACGGTGCACCGTGACATAAGGTGCACCATATTGACTTAGGCTCCTTTGACCCAAGCGCAAAGTACCTAGCGTCTGTCCAGAAACCGCATCTTTAACGCAGAGGCTATTCGGCACAAAGATGTAGTCTTGTAATGCTTTTTCTAAACCCCATGAAAACAGCGTGCGCGTGACATTCGGTCCCATTTGAATACCGGCGCCCACCTCGCTGAATTGCGAGGTGCGTTCAATCAACAAGGGCTTGGCACCTTTTTCAGCGCATGCCAAAGCGGCAGCCAGGCCGCCAATACCGCCCCCCACGATCAACATTGATTTGTCCACACTGTCTATTTTGTCGCTTACTTTTTCAACACACCTTGCTTGCCAATAAAAAAGCCCAAAAGAGGGAGATCTTTTGGGCGTTTGAACGAAGTGCTTTGACTTCGATTAGGCAGTAACACCTTTGGCCACTTCTGCGTACTCTTCGATTTTGTCGAAGTTCATGTACTTGTAGATCTGGCTTCCGTCTTTGTTAATTTCAGTCATGCTGGACTGGTACTCTTCAATTGTCGGTATGCGACCCAGCTTGGAACTGATGGCTGCAACTTCTGCAGATGCCAAAAACACATTGGTGTTTTTACCCAAACGGTTGGGGAAGTTACGTGTTGAAGTAGAGACCACGGTGGCACCTTCACGAACTTGCGCTTGGTTGCCCATGCACAAGGAGCAGCCTGGCATTTCAGTCCGGGCACCCGCAGCGCCAAACACGCCATAGTGACCTTCTTTGGTCAATTCTGCAGCGTCCATTTTGGTGGGTGGTGCAACCCACAATTTGACAGGAATGTCACGACGACCTTCGAGCAACTTGGAAGCGGCACGGAAGTGGCCAATGTTGGTCATGCAAGAGCCAATGAACACTTCGTCAATTTTGGTACCCGCAACTTCAGACATCAACTTGGCATCGTCAGGGTCGTTAGGGCAGCACAAGACGGGCTCTTTCAACTGGTCCATGTCAATCTCGAGAACGTGCGCATATTCTGCGTCAGCATCGGCTTCGAGCAAGTTGGGGTTGGCCAACCAAGCTTCAACCGCCTTGATACGGCGCTCAAGCGCCCGCTTGTCGTTGTAACCCTCGGCAATCATGTTCTTCATCAAAACGATGTTGGAGGTGAGGTACTCTTTGATGGGCTCAGGATTGAGTTTGACTGTGCAACCTGCCGCTGAACGCTCTGCGGATGCGTCTGACAATTCAAATGCTTGTTCAACCTTCAGATCTGGCAAGCCTTCAATCTCCAAAATACGACCCGAGAATTCGTTGATCTTGCCAGACTTGGCAACGGTCAACAAACCTGCCTTGATGGCGTAGTAAGGAATGGCGTGAACCAAATCGCGCAAGGTAATGCCAGGTTGCATCTTGCCTTTGAAACGGACCAAGATGGACTCGGGCATGTCCAAGGGCATGACGCCTGTGGCCGCACCAAAAGCCACCAAGCCTGAGCCAGCGGGGAAAGAGATTCCAATAGGGAAACGTGTGTGGGAATCGCCACCGGTGCCCACGGTATCGGGCAGCAGCAAACGGTTCAACCAGCTGTGGATCACGCCATCACCTGGTTTCAATGCAACACCGCCGCGGTTGCTGATGAATGCGGGCAATTCGTGATGTGTTTTGACGTCGACTTTCTTAGGATAAGCGGCTGTGTGGCAGAACGATTGCATCACCATGTCGGCAGAGAAGCCCAAACAGGCCAAGTCTTTCAGCTCGTCGCGCGTCATGGGACCCGTCGTGTCTTGTGAACCGACAGTGGTCATTTTGGGCTCGCAATAAACGCCTGGACGAACACCTTCACCTTCGGGCAAGCCGCAAGCACGCCCCACCATTTTTTGGGCCAACGTGAAACCGGCCTTAGTGCTAGCGGGAACTTTGGGCAAACGGAACAAAGTGGAGGTGGGCAAGCCCAAGAACTCACGGGCTTTGCCGGTGAGTGAACGGCCAATGATCAAATTGATGCGGCCGCCCGCGCGGACTTCGTCAAACAAGACTTCACTCTTGAGCTCGAAGGTAGAGATAGTTTCGCCATTCTTCACGATTTTGCCGTCGTAGGGCAAGACATCAATGACATCGCCCATTTCCAATTTGGAAACATCGACTTCAATGGGCAATGCACCAGAGTCTTCTTGTGTGTTGAAGAAAATAGGTGCAATTTTGCCACCCAAGGTGACGCCACCAAAGCGTTTGTTGGGCACAAAAGGAATGTCCTCACCAAAGCCCCAGATGATGCTGTTGGTGGCAGATTTACGGGAAGAACCCGTGCCCACCACATCGCCCACATAGGCCACCAAGTGACCTTTTTTCTTCAGCTCTTCAATGAAAGCCATGGGGCCGCGCTTGCCGTCTTCCTCTGGTTTGAAGGCGGCATCAGGGCGCGTATTTTTCAGCATGGCCAGGTAATGCAATGGAATGTCCGGACGACTCCATGCATCGGGCGCAGGTGACAAATCATCGGTGTTGGTCTCGCCTGGTACTTTGAACACAGAGACCGTAATTTTCTTTGCCACTTCAGGACGTGAAGTGAACCATTCGGCATCGGCCCAGCTCTTCACGACAGCGGTGGCATTGCCATTGCCTGCTTTGGACTTCTCGGCCACATCGTGGAAGAAGTCAAACATCAACAATGTCTTTTTGAGTGCTTCAGCGGCCACTGTGCCGACTTCTTTGTCATCGAGCAAATCAATCAAAGGCTTCACGTTGTAGCCACCGACCATGGTGCCCAACAGTTGAGTGGCTTTGGCTTTGTCGATCA
>JBIKJX010000333.1:0-2889 GCA_044360785.1 Limnohabitans sp. | reverse complement strand
TCCGTTCGATGACGGAGGCGAATGGCGCATTTTCCCATGAAATTGAAGGGCTCAGAGCCGATTGGCCTGGTTTTTGGCCATTTTGAGGCGACAGGGTCTGTGACAATGTCGCCTATGCGAACCCGATTTATTTTGATTGAAACAAGCCACCCCGGCAATGTAGGCGCAGCGGCCCGTGCTTTGAAAGTCATGGGATTTGATGAAATGGTGCTGGTGGCACCTCGCTATGCCAATGTGTTGCGCAAGGAAGAGACCATTCAAAGGGCCAGTGGCGCCAACGACGTACTGGACAAAACCCGCATTGTCGACACCTTAGAAGAGGCGCTCGACGGCATGTCTCATTTGTGCGCCACGGCCATGACCCCCAGAGATTTTGGTCCGCCCACATGCTCGCCTCGCGAACACTTTGAACGTTTATTGGGTCGATCTCAAGCTCAGATGGGTTTAGAGAATTCAAAGCCTGCTGAGCCTATGTCTGGCATCGCCTTCCTGTTTGGTTCAGAACGTTTTGGCATGAAAAACGAGGATGTCTACAAATGCCACGTGGCCTTGTCGATTCCAACCAACCCACAGTTTGGCTCCTTGAATTTGGCGGCCGCTTTGCAATTGGTGGCATATGAATGGCGCTTGGCCTTGGGCGGATTTCCGGTTACTTCACCTGTTCCTAAGGCCGAGTTGGCCGACGCCGCTCAAGTCGCTGGCCTGTTGGGGCACTTGGAGAAAGCATTGGTTGAGATTGGCTTTTTAGATCCTGAGGCGCCCAAAAAACTGATGCCACGTTTGAACCAGTTGTTTAACCGTGCCAATTTGACACCCGAAGAAATCCATATTTTGAGAGGTGTTGCTAAGGCCATGATCGAAACAGCTCAGTCAAAAAGGTAGACTTGCACCTCAGCGATTAAATTATGTTTTCACGTCTTCATTCCGACATCCAATGCATTCTCGACCGTGATCCTGCTGCGCGAACAGCTTGGGAGGTGTTAACTTGCTATCCAGGTTTGCACGCGGTGGTCATGCACCGTTGGGCCAATGCATGTTGGCGCGCAGACTTTAAATGGCTAGCACGTTTCATTTCCAACTTTTCTCGATGGGTCACCGGCATTGAAATTCATCCGGGCGCCAAGTTGGGCGAACGTGTATTTTTTGACCATGGCATGGGCATCGTGATTGGTGAAACTGCCGAAATTGGCGATGGTTGCACCATTTACCACGGCGTCACTTTGGGCGGTACATCGCTTTACAAAGGCGAAAAGCGCCATCCCACATTGGGCAAGGATGTTGTGATTGGTGCAGGGGCCAAAGTCTTGGGTGGTTTCACGGTGGGTGATGGTGCCAAAGTGGGGTCCAACGCAGTGGTGACCAAGCCGGTTCCTGCCGGGGCAACTGCCGTCGGAAATCCTGCCCGTATCATTCAAGAAGATGTCGACGTTCAGCGCGAGGCCACGGCTTCAAAAATGGGTTTTTCTGCGTATGGCGTGACGCAAAACGACGACCCCTTGTCTCAAGCCATGCGTGGTTTGATTGACAACGCAGCCAATCAAGAACATCAAATTGCCATGCTGTGGCAAGCGCTTGAAAAAATGAACGAGAACTCAGGCAAATCAGCCAGCATTCAAATGCCAGGCGATGCAGCCAGGCATGAAACGTTTGAAGCTGAAAAATTAAATCAGCTGGTTGGCAAATAAATTTTCAGTTCGCTGGTGGCCGAATGGCCGATTTGGGCCTGAAAGCTTTGCAAACCTCATCGTTGGTTTCTAGGTAAGGGCCGCCAATCAAATCAATGCAGTAGGGCACGGCTGCAAAAATGCCATGAACCAAACTTTGACCTTGGCTGTCTTTTAAACCTTCCAGCGTTTCGGCAATGGATTTGGGTTGACCAGGCAAGTTGATAATCAGGCTTTGGCCGCGGATAACGGCCACTTGGCGAGACAAGATGGCCGTTGGCACAAACTTCAAACTGATTTGACGCATTTGTTCACCAAAGCCTGGCATTTCTTTGTCGGCGATGGCCAATGTGGCTTCAGGTGTGACGTCGCGAATGGCTGGGCCCGTACCGCCAGTGGTCAGTACCAAACTACAACCAGAATCAACCAGTTCAACCAAGGTGGCGCTGATGCGTTCTTTCTCGTCTGGAATCAGTCTCGCTTCAAATTGCAGCGAATTTTTCAAGGCTTTGCTTAGCCATGTTTGCAGGGCGGGCAGACCCTTGTCTTCGTAGACGCCAGTGCTGGCGCGGTCGCTGATGGAGACGATGCCTATTTTGACGGGGTCGTGTTGCGCTGACATGATGGTGAATGTGTGTTGAATGGGACTCAGTTGTTGTCGCCTTGATCGTCGGCCTCAGTAGGGTCGCCTTGCGCTTGACTGAGCTCAGCACGAACCAATTGGAAAATTTCGCGGTAGGCACGGCTTTGTCGAGGCGCTAGACCTTGCGATACATTGGCGGCAGTGACGGCAGGAGCGTCTTTGCGTGCTTGTCGAATCAGGGCGCGCAGCTGTTGGCTGTCGGTGTCAGGAAAGCTTTGCAGCCATTCGCCGCATGCATCGTCATCTTGGATGAGTCGATCACGCCATTGTTCTGCCAAATGCAGTTGCAATGTCTCTTGTGCAGATCCTTGGCTTTGCTCAAGCAGAGCCGCTCTGACGCCTTCAACCGCATCGTCGTCCAGTTTTCGCATCAGCTTGCCGATGAACTGCATTTGGCGACGTTTGCCTTCAAAATTGGTGATGCGTTTGGCTTCAGCGACGGCTTCCACCAGTTTCTCTGGTAAGTCGACTTTGGCCATCAAATCGGCCCTCAGGGTGAGTAGGCTTTCTCCAAGCTTTTGCAACTCGTCGCTCTCACGCTTCAGCTCGGTACGGCTGGGCTCATCGCTGCCACCCTTGAGT
>JBIKJX010000332.1:0-2893 GCA_044360785.1 Limnohabitans sp. | reverse complement strand
GCCGTAACGGCGCAAACCTTTTTTATCGCCCACGGCTTGGGCCACGGCTTGACCCAAGGTGATGCCCACATCTTCGACGGTGTGATGGCCATCAATGTGCAAGTCGCCTTTGGCGTCGATTTCTAAATCGATGAGACCATGACGCGCAATTTGGTCGAGCATGTGGTCGAAGAAGCCAATGCCAGTGGACAGTTTGGATTGACCCGTGCCATCCAAATTGACTTTGACTGTGATTTGAGTCTCTGCAGTTTTTCGCGTGACTTCTGCAACGCGGGATAAGCTCATAAAGATTCCTTGAGTGCAGCCAACATCAGGGCGTTTTCGGCAGGGGTTCCCACCGTGAGACGCAAACAGTTGTGCAGCAATGTGTGCATTTTAGAAACGTTCTTGACCAAAATGCCTTTCGATTTCATGCCTTCGAAGCACTTTGTGGCGTCAGGCATACGAACTAAGAGCATATTGGCTTGACTGGGAAAGACTTGAATGCCCGGCAAAGCGGCCAAAGCATCAGTGAGCTTTTGGCGTTCTTGTCGAATTTGAACTGCTTGCTCAGCAAAAACATCGGCATGTTCTAAGGCGAACAAAGCACATTCACAGTTCAATACGCTGATGTTGTAGGGAGGTCTGACTTTGTCAATTTCGGCAATGAGTGCTTTGGGGCCCACCATGTAGCCCAATCGCACTCCCGCCAAACCAAACTTGGACAATGTGCGCATCAGCAGAACATGACTGTGCTTGGCAATGCGGTCCATGTAGGTTTGGCTGGCAAAAGGCTGATAGGCCTCGTCCATCACAATCAGGCCGCCTTGTTGGCCTTGTGCCATCACTATGCGTTCAATGACCTCGGCATCCCACAAAGTTCCCGTAGGGTTGTTGGGATAGGCCAAATAAACCACCGCTGGTTTGAACTGGGCAATGGCGGCCAACATGGCTGATTCGTCCAACTCAAAGTTGGCTCTGAGAGGCACACCCTGAAACTGAATACCTTGCAATTGCGCACTCATGGCATACATGACAAAACCAGGAACAGGCGCAACAAAATGGGCACCCTGAACATCACAGGCCATCGACACCAGCGAGATCAGTTCATCCGAACCATTGCCCAACATGATGTCAAAGCCTTCTGGCATGTGCGCATACTGAGCCAAGGCTTGGCGCAAGTCATTGACACGATCACCCGGATAGCGGTTCAAGGCCAAGGCACCCAAGCGCTGTCCCAACTTCGATTGAAGTTCTGGCGACAAGCCAAAGGGGTTTTCCATGGCGTCGAGTTTGACCATGCCGCTTGAATTTTGAATGGCATAGGCATGCATCGACTGCACATCTTGACGAATGTGTTGGCGCCATTCAGAGGTCAGCGAATTGACGTTGGCGTTTGAATTTTGATTGGCGCTCATGGTATTTCTCTTTGCGGCGGCACTGGGTTCAAACGCAACTCGGCAGCGCGAGCATGGGCTTGCAGACCTTCGCCGTAAGCCAATTCGGCCGCAATTTTGCCAAGGCTTTGGGCGCCCTTTTCGCTCACCTCGATGAGGCTGGAACGTTTTTGAAAATCGTACACACCCAAGGGCGATGAAAAACGCGCTGTGCCACTGGTGGGCAACACATGATTAGGGCCAGCGCAGTAATCGCCCAGAGACTCACTGGTGAAGGCGCCCAAGAAAATAGCACCCGCATGTTTGAGTAAAGGCTCCCATGCATGCGGATTCGAACTGGACACTTCTAAGTGCTCTGGGGCAATTCGGTTGCTGATTGCGCAAGCTTCTTCCATGCTGCGGGTATGGATGAGTGCACCCCTGTCGTTCAATGACTTGGCGATGATTTGCGCGCGCGGCATGGTGTTCAGCAGTTGGTCGATGGCCGCTTGAACTTGGTCGATGTAGTTCAGGTCGGGGCAGAGCAAAATGCTTTGTGCCAACTCGTCGTGCTCAGCTTGGGAGAACAAATCCATGGCCACCCATTCTGGCGGCGTGCTGCCATCGGCCAGCACCAAAATTTCGCTGGGGCCGGCAATCATGTCAATGCCCACGGTGCCAAAAACACGTTTCTTGGCACTGGCCACATAGGCGTTGCCAGGGCCTGTAATTTTGTCGACCTTGGGAACGGTGTCTGTGCCATAGGCCAGCGCCGCCACAGCTTGCGCCCCGCCAATGGTGATGGCGCGCGACACACCCGCCACGTAGGCCGCAGCCAATACCAAGGGGTTTTTGATGCCTTGAGGCGTGGGCACCACCATGATAATTTCTTCAACACCCGCCACATGCGCAGGAATGGCATTCATGAGAACAGAAGAAGGATAGGCGGCTTTGCCACCGGGCACATAAATGCCAACGCGGTCGAGCGGCGTGACTTTTTGACCCAGCAAGGTACCGTCTTCGTCTTGATAAGACCAACTTTCGCCCGAGGCTTTTTTCTGCGCTTCGTGGTATGTTCGCACCCGCTTGGCTGCAGCTTGCAAGGCTTCTTTTTGTGCGACGGGCAAACCCTCAAAGGCTGCTTTCAATTCAGCTTGGGTCAAGACCAATTGCTGCACGCTTTGTGCATTCAAACCATCGAAGCGCTGGGTGTATTCCAAGACCGCAGCATCGCCACGATTTTGAACGTCTGCCAAGATGTCAGCCACACGCGATTCAATGGCTGCGTCAGCGTCAGCAGACCAATGCAAGCGCTTTTGAAACTGGGCTTCAAAATCGGCATCGGTAGTGCTTAAACGCAGGGCTTTGGCAACAAGCGCAGTCATCTTTTTTCTCTATCGTTAAATTTATTTGGCAGCTTTGGCCGCTTCGCCAGCCGCCACCGCGCCCGCAAAGGCCTCAATGATGGCGCGAATGGGCGCTTGCTTCAGTTTGAGCGAGGCTTGATTGACCACCAAGCGCGAGCTGATGTCCATGAT
>JBIKJX010000331.1:0-2897 GCA_044360785.1 Limnohabitans sp. | reverse complement strand
CTGCATCAGCTGCCGCTAACGATACCAAGAGCAATTTAATTGCCGCTTCTAGCAGTGCAGCTGGCAGTGCCATTGCCGTCGCTGCTGCGATCAATAACAAATTGGCACAAACGGGTGTATCGGCTACGGCCAACGGCGCAGAAATCATGGGCGCAAAGACAACTGTGTCTTCCAACTCGATTCAAACCGACCTTTTCATCAATGGCACCAAGGTCAGCTTGAGCTTGACGTCGGGTCAAACGGAGAGTCAACGCCGCGCTTATGTGATGAACTCCATCAATGCGCAGACCGCCCAACATGGCGTCCTTGCTGGCGATCCTGGCAATGGCGGTTTAACATTGACAACCATCGATGGCCGCAATTTGTCTGTCTGGTATGACGGCAGTGTGGCTGTGGGCTCCGACTTTGGTTTGGGCATGAATACTGCAACCACGTCTGACCCAGCAGGTGTCACTGGCGTGGCCAGTGCTGCCATGGCGGCTGCCACTGGCACGGGTGCGGTCAAAGCCTCAACCGTTTATGGCACCGTTACTCTGAATTCTGACAAAGAATTCTCTATCAAGCCTGGTCCTAATTCATACCCAACAGAAATTACAACCACCACCAGTAATCAATTTACGTTTGCTGGAAACTCCACGACTAAAGACGTCAGCTTTAATTTCAACGGTAAAAACGGTACGTTTTCAACTGTTGCATCTAGCGGGACAACCGCTACCAATTTTGCAACGGCATTGAACTCTATTGCAGGAACCAAAGTGGCATTCACTTCTGCCGACTTTACAAATGCAGCAGCCTCTGCTGCGACTGGCGCTACCGCGCTCACGATGTCAGCAGCGGATGTAGCCGGCTTAGTTCCAGGAATGGCCATTACTGGCACAGGAATACCTGCGAACACAACGATCGTCAGTGTCTCAGGCACCACCGTCAATATTTCGGCAGCAACTACTGCAGTCGTCACATCACTTTTGACGGCCACATACCCTTCTCCAGCGACCGCTAGCACCGTCTACATGGCGCCCGCTTCAGGTTCGTCAATTACCTTCACCACGCCAGACAGTGGCTACAAACCTACAACTGCAGTGGCTTCCGGTACGACTGGCTTTTCTGCGACGACCCAAGTAGCGGCGAAAGACCCCACTTACTCCAACCTGAGTGCGTTGGGCTTCGTACCAGGCGCCGTGATTTCCAAAAACATCGGCCGCCTCAACTTCCAAGTGGGTCCTGCCGCCAACCAGCTCATCTCCATTGACTTGGCTGACTTTGGTAAAAACGGTGACATCACCGGCCCCATTACCAGCGACAAAGCGCCCACCAATTTGCTGACCGTTCAGTCTGCCAACGACGTGATTCAAAACGTGAACAAGTCTTTGGACCGCATTGCGGCCACGCGCGCCACCATGGGTGCCGTGATGAACCGTTTGACGCACGTGATCGACAATTTGACCAACGTGGTGATGAATTCTGAGTCATCACGCAGCCAAATTGAAGACGCTGACTACGCCAAGGCTTCTACCGAGCTGGCCCGTACTCAGATCATGCAGCAAGCGGCCACAGCGGTGTTGGCACAAGCCAATACATCGCAACAGACCGTCCTCAAGCTGTTGCAAGGCTAATCAAAGTTAGACTTCAAACTGTCGATTAATTGACTAAAACCCTCATTTATTAGGTTTTAAGTATTCAATTTTAGGTGGCACGCTCATTGCTTCTACTCATGCATTCAAATGCACATGAGGCACCAGAAAGCAATGAGCTCTATACATACTGCGCAACAAGTTCTGTGGTTGGACCCCGTCCAGCCCCTAGAAGCGCCTGAGCATGACCAACTCACTTCGGTGGGCCTTTCTGTTCGCAGCATTCAAACGCTGGACGAACTGAAAGCTGCTTTAAGCCACGGCCAATCGGCCGCTTTGGTCATTCGCCACGACACCACCTTTGATTTGCTGCAAAGCTGTCAAAGTCTCATGCTGCGTGAAGGTTGCGCTTTGCCTGTGGTGTGCCGCGTTGACCGTAAAAATTTAGAACTGGCCGTTCAAGCCATGCGCAAAGGTGCAGCACACGTGTTGGCAACCGACGACTGGTCTGCCACTTCATGGCAAATGGCGCATCAGGCCATTCAAGCTTTGCGTTTGTCTTCCTCTGCTGCCTCCATGGTGGCACGCATGACACCGCCTTCAGAAGTGGTGGCACAGGCGGCTCCTCAAAAAAGCGTGGTCTATGTCGATCCCGCCAGCCGCCATCTGTTGGCTTTGGCACAACGTGTGGCGCAAGCCAACGTGACGGCCCTCATTGAAGGTCCTACTGGCGCCGGTAAAGAAATTTTGGCGCGTGTATTGCACGAGTCCTCTAAGCGTGCACGCGGCCCGTTTGTTGGCTTGAACTGCGCCGCATTGCCCGAGCACCTGATTGACGACATGTTGTTTGGCCACGAAAAAGGCGCATTCACGGGCGCCCAAAAAGATTTCAAAGGTTTGTTTGAACAAGCCCAAGGCGGCACTTTGTTCTTGGACGAAATTGGCGAGATGCCCATGCACTTGCAATCCAAGTTGTTGCGCGTTTTACAAGAGCGTTTATTGACACGTTTGGGCTCTGAGCGCCAAGTGCCCATTGATGTTCGCATCATTGCAGCCACCAACAAAGATTTGCGCGTGGCCATAGCCGAGCGCGAATTCCGTGAAGATTTGTATTTCAGGATCAGCACTTTCAAATTGCGTGTACCACCATTGCGCGAACGCAAAGGCGACATCTTGCCTTTGGTCGCCAGCTTGTTGTTGCGCCATGCGCCCAACGCGCAAGCGTTCACCTTGAGCGAAGAAGCGCAAGCGCAATTGTTGGCCTACCCATGGCCAGGCACTGTGCGCGAACTTGAAAACGTGGTGCAGCGCGCTGTGGTTTTGTGT
>JBIKJX010000067.1:0-8311 GCA_044360785.1 Limnohabitans sp. | reverse complement strand
GCAAAAGCGTTTGAAGCTGCCGCGCTCTTCAGGAATGGTGACCGCAAAAATAGCCTCGCGCTCTTCGCCCACTTCGGCCCGCTCGGCCACAAAGCGCAAGCGGTCAAAGTTCATGTTGGCACCACACAAAATCGCGGCGTAGGTTTCGCCTTTGGTTTTATTTTTGGCCACATATTGCTTGATGGCTGCAACGGCCAAAGCGCCCGCGGGCTCCACAATAGAACGTGTGTCTACAAACACATCTTTGATGGCCGCACACACGGCGTCTGTGTCGACCGTCATGTACTCGTCGACCAAGCCGCGTGTCACGCGGAATGTTTCTTCGCCCACCAATTTGACGGCTGTGCCATCGGAGAACAATCCCACGTCTTCAAGCGTGACGCGTTTTTTGGCATTCACCGATTGAATCATTGCGTCAGAGTCGTTCATCTGGACACCAATGACTTTGACATTGGGCCGCACAGCTTTGATGTAATTGGCCACGCCTGCAATCAAGCCACCACCACCAATGGCCACAAACACAGCATCCAAGCGGCCTTGGTGCTGGCGCAGTATTTCCATCGCAATCGTGCCTTGTCCGGCAATGACATCTGGGTCGTCAAATGGGTGCACAAAAGTCATGCCCATTTTTTTCTCCAACATGGCGGCATGCTTGTAGGCATCTGAGTAGCTGTCGCCTACCAGCACCACTTCACCCCCCAAAGCTTTCACGGCGTCTACTTTCACTTGCGGTGTGGTGGTGGGCATCACAATGACAGCGCGGCAGCCTAATTTTTTGGCTCCCAAAGAAACACCTTGCGCGTGGTTGCCAGCCGATGCGCAAATGACACCTTTCTTCAATTGCTCGGGACTGAGTTGCGCCATTTTGTTATACGCCCCCCTCAGCTTGAAGCTGTGCACGGGTTGTTGGTCTTCACGCTTGAGCAACACCGTGTTGTGCAAGCGGTGTGACAAGTTCTTGGCAATTTCTAATTCCGATTCCGTGGCAACGTCATAAACGCGTGCGTTCAGGATTTTTTTCAGGTAATCGGCGGGTTGGAGTTTTTTCGCAGTCATCCTTGAATGATACGGGCGAAAAAAATGCCCCGAGCCTTGCGGCGCGGGGCAAATCCACCTTTTCAGAGGGTGGAGGAGACAAAAGGTTCGTGCTTTCAAACAAAAAAGCACGACTGTTCGAAATTCTACATAAAAATTGCTGCAGTGCAACACTTTTACAAAGGCTTTACGATTGCAATCTAGAAAATTAGCAATATTTCACAGGGAAATTCAAAATGGAATGCACAGTCAGTTGGACCGGCGCGACAGGCGCCCGCTCAGGCATGGGGTTTGTGGCCGAAACCGGCAGTGGTCACGTCTTGATGATGGACGGCGCACCCGATGCGGCCAAGCCTGAAAACGGCGGTCAAAACCTAGCGCCACGCCCCATGGAAACCGTGTTGGCAGGTACGGGCGGTTGTACCGCTTATGACGTTGTGCTTATTTTGAAACGCGGGCGTCATGATGTGCTCGGCTGCTCGGTCAAGCTCACCTCAGAGCGTGCCGACACCGATCCCAAAGTTTTCACCAAAATTCACATGCATTTCACGGTAACTGGCAAAGGCATTCCAGCCTCTGCCATTGAGCGCGCCGTGGCCATGAGCCATGACAAATACTGCTCGGCCAGCATCATGTTGGCCAAAACGGCAGAAATTACAACCAGCTTTGAAGTGACTGAGGCCTAAACCGACTGTGCGCTTGGCCGTGGACCCGTTTTAAATGTGGTGCGCCACAGAGGTCATGACCTTGGCGGCCGAGCCCATCAGGCGTTTGACGGGTTCTGGGAGCTCTGATGCGCCAGATTTTTGGGCCATGCGGGCATGTGCCATTTCATCGGTTTTCATTTGCGCCACGATGGCTCTGGAGGCCAAGTCGTTGGCGGGCAATTGGCTTAAGTGATTGGCCAAATGGGCCTCCACTTGATTTTCTGTTTCCACCACAAAGCCCAGGCTCAGTTTGTCGCCACCCAGTTTGCCTGCGGCGTAGCCAATGGCAAATGAACCGGCATACCAAAGCGGATTCAGCAAAGAGGGTCGGCCGTTCAGTTGTTCTAGGCGCTCGTTTGTCCATGCCAAATGATCGGTTTCTTCTCGGCAAGCGGCATCGAGCTTGGCTTTTAGTGCGGGGTCTTTGGAGGCCAAGGCTTGGCCGGTGTACAAAGCCTGCGCGCAAACTTCTCCCACGTGGTTGACGCGCATCAGGGCGGCTGACAAGGCCTTTTCGGCAGGCGTCAATTCAGGGGTCAGTTCAGTGGCCGTTAAAACGCCATCGGACTGCTTTTCGAGCTTGCCAGAGGGCCTGGGCGTAGGTCTGGAGGACCTTGGTGTGGCAAATAAAGTGCGCAAGGCACTGTCGGCAGCAAAAATCAAAGCATCGGCATTCATGGGCAGAAGTTTAGCCCTGTTGTTCCGTTTTGTTGTGCGCAAGCAACGAAAAACCCTTTAAAAGCTTCATTTTCTTTGCAGAGTGCGTCGACCTCTGGTGGAATACAAACAACTTCCTGAAGGAGGTTGGCCTTGGACCCAGTGGCTTGCGAGTTCGCAAACACCTAAGCCAGAGCCCTTGTTAAACCTTGGAGAACTTCTCAAATGAAAAAAACCCTCATTGCATTGGCTGCTTTGGCTGCAACTAGCGCTTTCGCTCAGTCCACAGTTACTTTGTCTGGCTCTATCAACTACGGTGTTGGCACTAGCGTTGCTGGCATCCACAGCTACGGCAACTGGAAAGGTGACCGTACTGGTATCACCATCGCCGCCGTGGAAGACTTGGGTGGCGGTTTGAAGGTCACTGCTGCTGCAAACATGCGTTACAACTCTGAATCTTCTGAGCAGTCACGTTCTTATGTTTCTACAACATCTGGCACAACTGGCGATAACCTGTTCGAGCAATCATCCATTGCAATCGACAGCAAAATGGGTCAAGTTCGTGTTGGTCGTTTCACCAACGCCGTGGGTGTTGCGCCTTTGCACCCCTTCGAAGACTCTGGTCAGTCTACAGCGCCTCACCAAGCTGCTAACGGCCGTTACTCTGCTCAAGTGCAGTACATCTCTCCAGCAGTTGGTGGCTTCCAAGTCTTTGCATTCAATGCACAAAAATCTGCCAACATTTATCACACAGCCAATGGTGCTGGCTACTCCAGAACTTGGAAACTCAACTCTGCCAACTTGGCAACCGGCCTGACAACTCCTACACGTCACGCCAACGCTAGCTCAGTTGGTATCAACTACAGAAACGGTCCTGTTTTTGCTCAGTACTACACATTGACCGACTTGCTCGGTTTGAAGTCTAGCAAGTTGGGTGCTTCTTACGACTTGGGCGTTGCCAAGTTGTACGCCAGCCAGTTCACACAAGATAGCAACATTGGCTTCTCTACTACAGCAGGCGCATCTGCTGCTGGTAAGAAAGCTCACAAAGCAACTGAAATCGCTGTTCAAGTGCCAATGGGCGCATGGATGTTCAGCTTGGGTAGCTACGCTGCCAATGGCGACATCCAATTGGACAAAGCTGATGGTTCTACCAAGACATCACGTACAGCTTGGGGTGCAACATACAACTTCTCCAAGCGCACACAAGCTATTTACATGGCTTCTTCAACAAGCAAAGGTTCTACTGCTGCGATGATGCCTACAGGCAAAAACCAGTGGTTGGGTCTGCAACACAACTTCTAATCCCTACGCTGACATCTGTCAGTTAGTGATTTAGAAACAAAAAACCCACCGTGGCAACATGGTGGGTTTTTTTATGGCACATTGACGTGTTAACAGCTTCATTGGTTGGTCATTTACTCACGTATGAAACAAAACACAGCGATCGTTACGCAACAAGCTTGCTTGAAGGCTGTCTCGTCATGGGCATTGATCTTGTCGATGTTTTGTTTAGGATTGATGGGCTGCAGTTCTGTGCCTCAAAGTAAAGTGGCAGACGCCAACAAGGATGGCAGTGCTACTTCAAGAGTCTGGCAACCCGAGGATCAGTTGAAGTGGGAAACCGTTAAGCTGCCAGGCAAACAAAATACACAGTACGCCCTCATCAAACGTAACGCGAATTCAAGGCTGCAAGCCCAAGCCCAATCGTCGGCCAGCATGCTACGCAAAACTTTGCATGTGCCTTCAGATCAATTGAACGCAGTGTCGTTTGCATGGCAAGTACCCCAGTTGATTGCCAGCGCCGACATGGCCCAGCGCGAGCATGATGATTCACCTGTGCGTTTGGTCTTGGCCTTTGAGGGCGACCGCAGTCAGTTTTCTGCCAAAAACGCCATGTTGAATGAACTAACGCAGGTGATCTCAGGTGAGCCCATGCCCTATGCCACCCTGATGTATGTCTGGTGCAATCAAAGGCCCGTGGGCACAGTGATACAAAACCCCCGCACTGATCGCATTCGTAAAATTGTGGTGGAATCGGGTTCAGATCGATTGAATCAGTGGCTGACTTATGAACGCAACATCCGTGCAGATTTCGAAAAAGCTTTTGGTGAAGCACCAGGTGCCCTCATTGGCATTGGCCTGATGACCGACACTGACAACACACGCAGCCAAGCGCAAGCTTGGTACGGCACCATCCAACTTAAATAAAAAAGAACATGTTGGCTTTTGTTTTGCAGCGCCTCATTCAGGCCGTCATGGTGATGGTCTCTGTGGCGTTCATTGCTTTTTTATTGTTTCAGTACGTGGGTGACCCCGTGCTGTTCATGTTGGGGCAAGATGCCACAGCAGAACAAATTGATTTTTTGCGCAAAGACCTTGGGCTTGATCAACCCTTCTTTGTCCAGTTCTGGCATTTTTTAATCAATGCCGCGCAAGGTGAGTTTGGCATCAGCCTGCGTCAAGGCGCCAAGGTGTCGCAACTCATTGCCGACCGCTTTCCCGCCACGCTAGAGTTGGCGCTCATGGCGGCAGCCATGGCCTTGTTGGTAGGCATTCCTATGGGTGTCTATGCGGCTTTGCGGCGCGGTTCACTGGGCAGTCAATTGCTCATGACCCTGTCATTGCTTGGGGTGTCTTTGCCGACGTTTCTGATTGGTATTTTGCTCATTTTGTTTTTTGCTGTGTTGCTGGGTTGGTTTCCCAGTTTTGGTCGGGGCGATGTGGTCAAAATTGGCTGGTGGAGCACGGGCCTTTTAACGGCCAAAGGTTGGCATCACATCATTTTGCCGGCCCTGACGCTGACCATTTTTCAGCTCACGCTCATCATGCGATTGGTGCGTGCAGAAATGTTGGAAGTGCTGCGCACCGATTACATCAAGTTTGCAAGGGCGCGTGGTTTGTCCAACAGTGCCATTCACTTTGGTCACGCCCTTAAAAATACCTTAGTGCCCGTGATGACCATCACGGGTTTGCAGTTGGGGGGACTGATTGCATTTGCCATCATTACCGAGACTGTTTTTCAATGGCCAGGCATGGGCTTGCTGTTCATCCAAGCGGTGACATTTGCGGACATCCCTGTCATGGCCGCTTACTTGTGCCTGATTGCACTTATTTTTGTGGTCATCAATTTGATTGTGGACCTGCTTTATTTTGCAGTCGACCCGCGCTTGCGCGTGGGCAAAGCGGGAGGGCATTGAGTCATGTCGATCCATCAAACACCTCGGCCGAATGTCTTGGCCAGATGGCTGCAAAGCGATGTGGGCTATAGCTTTAGGCAATCCAAAACAGCCATGGTGGCGGCAGGCATTGCCTTTGTCTTTATCTTTTGTGCGCTGTTTGCCAAATGGGTGTCCCCCTACAACCCCTTTGACGCAGCCACGTTAGATTTGATGGACGCGCGTTTGCCGCCCGCTTGGATGGCCGAAGGCAGCAGCAAATATTTGTTGGGCACTGACGACCAAGGGCGTGATATTTTGTCGGCCCTCATGTATGGCACGCGCATTTCTTTGGTGGTCGGTTTTGCTTCTGTCTTTTTGTCTTTGTTGGTGGGTGTCAGTCTGGGTTTGCTAGCGGGCTTCAGAGGGGGTTGGCTCGATGCTTTCTTGATGCGTCTGTGTGATGTCATGCTGTCGTTCCCCGCTATTTTGGTGGCTTTGCTCATTGCAGGTGTGGGTCGCGCCATGTTCCCAGATGCCGACGACTCCTTGGCTTTTGGTGTGCTCATCATTTCAATTTCGCTCACGGGATGGGTGCAATATGCGCGCACTGTGCGAGGCACCACTTTGGTGGAACGCAACAAAGAATATGTGCAAGCCGCACGCGTCACTGGGGTTGCGCCGCTGCGCATCATGTTGCGCCATGTGCTTCCCAATGTGTTGGGTCCCGTGATGGTGTTGGCCACCATCCAAGTGGCCACCGCCATCATTACCGAAGCAACTTTGTCTTTCTTAGGCGTGGGTGTACCGCCTACTTCGCCTTCCTTGGGCACACTCATTCGCATTGGCAATGATTTTTTATTTTCAGGCGAGTGGTGGATCACGATTTTTCCGGGCGTGACTTTGGTGCTCATCGCTTTGTCTGTGAACTTATTGGGTGATTGGCTGCGCGATGCCTTGAACCCCCGTTTGCGTTAATGCCTTCCCTCCATTTTTTATGAGCCTGCTTCAAGTTAAAAATTTGGTGGTGGAATTTCCCAGCCGACATGGCACATTGCGTGCGCTCGACGACATTTCTTTCGACATTGCCCCCGGTGAAATTTTAGGCGTGGTGGGTGAATCGGGTGCTGGCAAATCCCTCACGGGTGCATCCATCATTGGTTTGTTGGAACCACCGGGACGTGTGGCCAGTGGGCAAATTTTGTTGCAAGGCCAACGCATTGATCATCTGAACAACGATCAAATGCGCAGCATTCGGGGCCGCAAAATTGGCGCTATTTTTCAAGACCCGCTGACATCCTTGAACCCGCTGTATTCGGTGGGCAAGCAACTGACCGAAACCATTCAGGCGCACTTACCGGTGTCGGACCAAGAAGCCCGTCAACGCGCCATTGCTTTGTTGCAAGACACGGGCATTCCCGCTGCTGCAGAGCGGATTGACCATTACCCACACCAGTTTTCTGGCGGTATGCGGCAACGTGTGGTCATTGCTTTGGCCCTGGCAGCAGAGCCGCAACTCATTGTGGCGGACGAACCCACCACGGCGCTCGATGTGTCCATTCAAGCGCAAATTATCAGTTTGCTTAAAAGCATTTGTAAAAAGCGCGGTGCGGCCGTCATGCTCATTACGCACGACATGGGCGTGATTGCCGAAACATGTGATCGGGTGGCGGTCATGTATGCGGGTCGCATTGTCGAGGTGGGGCCTGTGCATCAGGTGATTCACCATCCTGAGCACCCCTATACCGCTGGCTTGATGGCTTCTATTCCCGACATGGACATTGAACGTGAGCGACTGAATCAAATTGACGGTGCTATGCCGCGTTTGAACGCCATTCCCAAGGGATGTGCCTTCAACCCGCGTTGCCCGCAAGTGTTTGAGAAGTGCCGACATGAAAGGCCTGAACTCATTCAAGTAGATTCCGCGGCAGCAGAGGCTCAAAGTCAAACCCAAAGTCAAACCCAAACGAAGGTGGCTTGCTGGTTGCATCCCGAAGTCCAACAAGGCGGTGCCTCATGAGCGATGCATCAACCCCCATGAAATCGACGTCACAAGCCTTGGTGGTGGCACACGACTTGGCCAAAACCTTTGATGTGTCAGCGCCTTGGTTAACGCGTGTTATTGAACGCAAACCGCGACAGTTGCTGAAAGCAGTGGACGGCGTCAGTTTTGAAATTGAACGCGGCAAAACCCTGGCTTTGGTCGGTGAGTCGGGTTGTGGCAAAAGCACGGTGGCGCGTTTGTTGGTGGGCTTGTATGAACCCACGCGCGGTGGTTTGACCTTTGATGGACAAGACGCGCATGCGGCTTTTAAGTCGAGCAATGCCAAGGCCATGCGCAAGCGCATTCAGATGATCTTCCAAGACCCCTACGCCAGCTTGAATCCAAGGTGGACCGTGGCAGACATTGTGGGCGAACCCCTGCACGAACATGGTCTGATTCAAGATGAGCAAGAGTTAAGAGACCGCGTGGCCGAGTTGTTGCAGTCGGTGGGCCTGTCGGCACTCGACATGGTCAAGTACCCGCACCAATTTTCGGGTGGGCAGCGTCAGCGCATTTCCATCGCGCGTGCTTTGGCCACGGCACCAGAATTTTTAGTTTGCGACGAACCGACCTCTGCACTGGATGTCAGTGTGCAGGCGCAGGTGCTCAACATCATGAAAGATTTGCAGCGTCAGCGTGGACTCACTTATCTGTTCATCTCACACAATTTGGCGGTGGTGCGGCATGTGAGTGACAACGTGGGTGTGATG
>JBIKJX010000330.1:0-2927 GCA_044360785.1 Limnohabitans sp. | reverse complement strand
AAAGCCGTGAAGCAAACCAAACCCGATGCCGTCACCATTGCCGAAACATGGTTTGATGCGTCTAAATATTTCTTGGGCGACACCTTCGATGCCACCATGAACTATGTGATGCGCAATGCCATCTTAGATTTTGCAAACGGCAGCGACGCACGCACACTCATCGCCAATTTAGAGCACTTGCGCGAAGCCTATCCACCGCAAGCTTTTCATGCCCTTATGAACTTGTTGTCCAGTCACGATCAAGCCCGCGCTTTGTATGTGCTGGGCGGGACAACAACCGCCTCTGCTGAAGCCATGCAAAAAGCCAAACAAAAATTGCGTTTGGCCACAGCGCTTCAAATGAGCTTGCCCGGCGCACCCACGGTCTACTATGGTGATGAGGTGGGCCTCACAGGCGGAGACGATCCATACAACCGCATGCCATATCCGTGGGCCGATTTAGGGGGTCAACCCGACATGGCTTTGCGAGCCGATTTCAAAGCCTTGCTCAAGCTAAGGCAAGAAAAACCAGTCCTTCGAAGAGGCCAGCTGAGTGCCCCCTTGCTTAGCACCGCTAACAGCATGGTGCTGACGCGCCACACAGGCGATGCGCAGGTGTTGATGGCCTTTAACAACAGCGATCAAATCCAAACGCACACCTTCACAGCACCGACAGCGCTGCTGAAACGACAAGGCACCATGTGGTGGGGTCAAGGCACTGTGAAAATTCACGGCAAAGAAATGACCATCACCATTCCAGCAATGAGTGGCTGGATTTGGGGCGCATCTTCAAATTGAAAATGTGAGGCCAGGCTGGCGCAGCGCCGCCTGGGGCTCACATCGGCTTTGCAGCGCAGTTTTTTGCAATGTAATCCGCATGCGTGGGCATAAAGTCCACACACTTTGCAATCACGTTGCGCACACTTTCCAAGTACTCCTGAATGCCGCCCTCATCTTGCAGATCGACCAAGGGGTTGTAGCGTGCAGGTTTGAGGTTTTGGCCTTCCATCACTTGCAGCCAACCCACTTGCGAGAACAACTCTTCATTGAACCTGAAGATGCGCCCGTGTGTTTGGAACAATGCGATTTTTTCTTTGAGTGAATCGGGTACCGACATGTTGGCACACGCTTTCCAAAACTCAGAATCAGTGCGTTGATTGACGTGATAGTGCAGGATGATGAAATCGCGAATACGCTCAAACTGAAAGCGACTTTGCGCGTTGTAGGTGTCAATGTCGAGTTGGCTGAAACCTTTGTCTGGGAAGAACTCAATCAACTGCGCAACCGCCGCTTGAATCAAATGGATGCTGGTCGACTCCAAAGGCTCCAGAAAACCACTTGAAAGTCCAACCGCAATGACATTTTTGTTCCAAGCTTTTTTGCGCATACCAGTGTTGAACTTGATCAAGCGCGGATCTGCCAAAGGTTTGCCATCCAGGTTTGACAACAACGTGGCAGCGGCTTCGTCTTCACTCACAAATTGGCTGCAAAACACATGGCCATTGCCGATGCGATGCTGCAAAGGAATGCGCCACTGCCATCCAGCGCGATGAGCCGTTGAGCGGGTGTAAGGGAGCAGCTGGGGCGCAGATTCGCAGGGCACGGCCAACGCACGATCGCATGGCAGCCAATGCGTCCAATCTTCGTAGCCTGTTTTTAAAGTCTCTTCAATCAGCAGTCCTCTAAAGCCAGAGCAATCAATGAACAGGTCGCCCTCGACGCGTTCGCCACTGGCCAACACAACGGCATCGATGTGCCCATCGCTTGCGCGCTGCGAGACTTGAACAATTTTTCCTTCGGTGCGAACAACACCGCGAGCCTCGCACAATTTGCGCAAATACTTGGCGTACAAATTGGCGTCAAAGTGATAGGCGTAAGTGATGTCACCCAAAGGCGAATTAGGCACCGACAAATCGGGCCGCATGAATTTGTTGGCGCGTGCCGCTGCACGCGTGATGGAGTAACTGCCCAAGTCAGCCGCTTTGCCAGCTGCGCGCATTTTGTGCCAGTATTGCTCAAACGGCACGGTCCAAAGGTCTTGACCAATGGCGCCAAAACCGTGAATGTAGCGATCGCCTACTTGCCCCCAATTGACAAACTCAATGCCCAACTTAAAAGTACCGTAGGTGGCCTTGAGAAATTCATTTTCGTCAATCCCCGCGACTTTGTTGAAGCGCTGAATCATGGGGATGGTGGCTTCGCCCACACCCACGATGCCAATCTCATCGGACTCAACCAACCGGATGTTGTATTTGCCGCGCAGAACGCTGGCCAACGCAGTAGCGGTCATCCATCCCGAGGTACCACCACCCACAATCACAATGTTTTGAATTAAAGGGTTTTGCATGCTCACAACCATGAATAAAAAAAGGGGGGACAAGCCCCCCTTAATGTAGCTTCCTTGTCAAAAACCGACAGAGGAAGGTGATTTACAAATTCAAATTAGAACTTGTAAGTTGCGCCCATCAAGTAGACCTTGCCGTATTTGACTTTCTCTACGATATTGTTAGGTGTGTTGCTGTAACGCTGGAACTGCGCGTTGCTGGCGTTGTTCACTTGGAACAAAACTGACAAACCTTTTGCGGGACCTTGTTGGATCTCATAGCCGGCTTGCAAGTCAATTACAGTTTCGCCCTTGATGAAGGTCAACTGACGCTGGTCTTGGTAGTCGCTGATCTCACCCAAGAAGTCGGAGCGCTTGCGAGCTGCCACGGCCACTTGGAAGCCACTCTTCTCGTAGTACAAACGCATGTTGTCGACTTCTTTTGACAGGCCTGGCAATGGAATATTGTCGCGGCCAATGTCATTCGTGCTGAATGCGCTGGTGGGCAAGTTCACATTGCTGCTGGTGCTAGATTTGTTGACCATCACACCAAAACCATCCAATCTAGGTGTCAGCATAGAGAAGGGCACATTGATGGCCACTTCAATACCGCTGATGTCACCGC